>JBLGBD010000134.1:0-9040 GCA_047617585.1 Pseudohongiellaceae bacterium
CTGGGTGAATGAATCAATATTGTGGGGATAGGTTTGCAAAACCTTGTAACTAAACCGCGGCACGTCTTCTTGCGCCCAGGCCACCGAGAAAGTAAAAAGGCTAACAAAAAGCATGATTAGGTAGCGCTTAATTTTCATAGTAAGTTGGAGCTAGTTGTGAATCCTGTCATCATTGTAAGCCACCCAAGAGGGTTAAGTAAGGTGTTATTTGGCGAATTATCAATCGTCAAACCTATTCAGGTGCAGTTAATGGCGTGCAGTTTCTAACGTCGAAAGGAGAGAGCGATGAGCGAAGATTGTTTGTTTTGCAAAATAATTAATGGCGATATACCGTCGAAAGAAGTCTACTGCGACGATGAGTTCTACGGCTTCTACGATATTAATCCCGCTGCACCAAGCCACGTCTTAGTCATACCGAAAAAACACCTTTGCGATGTCACGGCAGCCGACGCCGACGACGAGGCGCTCATGGGTAAACTGTTGCTGCGAGCCAACCACATTGCTCAGAAGCTGAACCTCACTGAAAATGGTTTTCGCTACGTGATTAACACCGGAGTCGACGGCGGCCAGACTGTGTTTCACCTGCATTTGCATATTCTTGGAGGCCGTTCGCTTAGCTGGCCTCCCGGTTAAGCAATTAGACCGTTTGAACGTTCAATCCCAGCAGGGATTCGTGACTCGCTTGGTAAACACCTCGCTCAGTAATAATACCCGTCACCAGCCTCGCCGGCGTCACATCAAAACCCACATTGTGGGCAACCACCTCTTTGTGGCTCAATTGAATGGTAGTGCGCACGCCCTGCTCATTAATGCCGGTCATGTGCGTCACTTCTAAAGGAGACCGCAGCTCAATGGGGATTTCCGCCACGCCGTCGCTCATAGCAAAGTCGATAGTGGATACCGGCACGGCGGCATAAAAAGGCACTCCATTGTCAAATGCCGCTAAGGCTTTTAAATAGCTGCCCACTTTATTACAAACATCCCCGTTGGCGGTCGTGCGATCACTGCCAACAATGCAGACATCAACCTGGCCGTGCTGCATAAGATGGCCCCCCGCATTGTCGACAATAAGGGTATTTGGGATGCCGTGCTGGGCGAGCTCCCAGCAGGTCAATGCGGCACCTTGGTTGCGGGGACGGGTTTCATCAACCCAAACATGCAGTGGAATACCGCGGGCTGCAGTTTTGTAAATTACTGCCAGCGCCGTTCCCCAATCCACCGTTGCAAGCCAGCCCGCGTTGCAGTGGGTCAGCACATTCAAAGGCCCTTGGTCGGGTTTTGCTCGCCAGATTTTTTCGAACACCGCGGCCCCAAACTCGCCGATTGACGCGCAGATGTTGACATCTTCTTCGGCCAATCGCTGTGCCGTGGCCAAAGCTTCCTGCACTAGTGATGCACCAATCAGCCCTGCGCACTGTCTATCCACCTGCCGCAATGCCCACTGTAAGTTAACTGCTGTCGGCCTAGTTGCTAATAGCCGTGCTCTGGCTAGGTCGTAGCTGCCTGGATCATCTCGCAGCGCCAGATACATGCCGTAGGCGGCGGTCACGCCAATCAACGGCGCGCCTCGCACCTGCATGGTCGAAATTGCCCCGCAGGCAGACGCCAAGTCGTTTAGGGTAAGGACGACAAATTCATGGGGCAATCGGGTTTGATCGATACACTTAACCGCGAGGGTTTCGCACTCGAACCAAATACTGCGATAGTCTTCGCCTTCAACCTTCATAGCGCCGCTTCAAATGACACGCTCATTGCCGCCATCAACGGGTATTTGCGCGCCTGTGGTTTTAGAAAAACAGGGCCCCAGCAGCTGACTTACAGCCAAAGCCACATCCATAGAACAAAGCTCAACTCCAAGGACGTTGTTGGTTTTATAATCTGCAATACTAACGCCGTAGTGCTCCGCTCGCTTCGCAAGTACCTCATCGCTCCAAATCCCAGTGTCGTAAACCGCGTTAGGATGCAGCGTATTCACTCGAATACCAAACTCCCCCAACTCCAGAGCAGCGACTCTAGCCAACTGGGTCAATCCCGCTTTAGCAGCGGAATAAGCGCCGGCTCCTGGACCAGGTGCAGGCACATTCTTAGACCCAATAACTACTACAGCAGGAGCAAAACCTTGCTTCAAATAGGGCAGTGCACTGCGCAATACTTTCATGTGCGAGCTCAGGTTAACCGCTATCGACTTATCCCACTGGGAGTCGTCTAGCTGCTCAATGGTAGCGCTTGCTGGAAACGACCCTGCGTTGCTCACTAACATATCGATACCACCAAACCTTAGCACCGCCTGGGTAAGCGATTGCACTAGCGCCTCGCTGTTGGTGACATCACATTGCAGCGATAGATAAGCCGGATTACCTACAGCAATTTTATCCCCTGCGGCCACATCAAGCCCAACCACAGCCGCACCTTGGCTTAGGAGCAATTCGGCGCAGGCTGCACCAATGCCCGACGCGACGCCTGTTACAACCGCAACCCTGCCGTCAAATTGCGCCCTGGCTGAAGTTGTTTTTAACTTGGCTTGTTCTAATTCCCAGTATTCAACGTCAAACAGATCATTCCAGGGCAAAGCTTGCCAGCCTCCCAAAGCCTCGCTCTGCTGTATCGATTTCACTGTGTGGCTAATAATGTCTTTGATGATCTCGACCCGTTTGGCATTCGCCCCTAAGTAGATGAGTCCTTTGTCTCGCCACACGCCATAACGAGGCATTTTATCGAGACACTGATGTGCGTCATTGGCATAGCTGGCAAAGTACTGAGCATAGCGCTTAGCAAAATAAGTAAGGCCATAGGCTAAATCTTCATCAAAAATAGCGGCAAACGCCTTGGTGTGAAGCGTATGGTCTGGAGTTAACGGTCCTCGAGTTGCTAGATCATCAACATCGGGCAACGAGGCGAAGCCAACTGCACTGCTTGAGCTATCCAGCCTCAGCTGAATTGGACCGCCAAATAGTTCACCGGCCTTTGCACGTAGTTGGCTCAGTGCGATTGCATCGGAAGTGTCAGGCTTATAGCTTCCCGACGCCAGCCTTGCTGGCGGATGTTTAACTGCTAAAAACTGCTCTGCCCTATCCACTAGTTCGATCATAGTGTCATAGCTGGTCTTGGCCTCATCGGCAAACGTAAAAATGCCGTGGTGCAGCAAGACAATGCCTTTGAGCCTGCCCCAATCGACGCCGGCGGTGAAATGGGCGACCTGCTTAGCCAGCACGAAACCTGGCATAATATAGGGTAGAACCAATACCTCATCGCCATAGAGCTGACTCAAAAGAGCCTCCCCATTTGGGCTGTTGCTAATAGCAACTACCGCATCTGCATGGGTATGATCAACATAAGTATTGGGTATCAGAGCGTGCAGGATAGCTTCAACCGACGGCGTTGGAGCACGCGGGTCGAGTAAAGCCAACCGCAGATGCTTCATCATGTCGCTATCGGACAGGGTGTTAAGTTGGCTTAACTTGAGCAGGTAATCCAAATCAACAGGGGGGAAGCCCTGGGCTTCAATAGTCTTTAGATCCCAGCCAGAGCCTTTTACGAACAACACCCGCTGCTGTTCGCCAAACACGTTTTGCATAGTGTCTTTAACCGATGTATTACCACCCCCGTGCAAAACTAAATCGACATCAGCACCCAATAATTGGGAGCTGTAAACACGCAGTGCCAGCACGCCTTTATTTTCGAGTTCGGAGGCTTTGTCCAGGTCCCATCGATTTTTCATAGGTACTAATTCCTAAAACCGTTGAGTTGGGAAGCTTTCTTTTACCCAAACAAAAAACGCACCCTCTTGCGAAAGTGCGTTTTGTTCAAGCAATAAATTTACTTAGGTTCGACGATTGAAATATTAGCCATGCCGGCCTGTCGAGCGGCATCCATAATCATGACCAGTGCAGACACACTAGACGCGCGGTTTGGCTGGATAATCACTGACGCCGCTGGGTTTTCAGCCTTCAGCTGGTCAATGTTTGAGCGTATTTGAGTCTGTATAATCGGCCTTGGGTTGCCATTAAGAATAATTGAGTTATTTGCATCAATTTCAAACAGGATGTTTTTTGGCGCATCATCTTCTGGCGGTGGCGGCTGATCGTTGTTGTCGCTGCTGGCCGCGCTGATGGCGGTTTCAGACAGGAATGTTGCCGTTACTACAAAAAAGATGAGCAGGATAAACACCACGTCCAGCATTGGCGTGAGGTCAATTTTTGCGTCGTCTTCGCTACGCCTTCCAGAAATTTTCTTCATTATTGTGCCTTGATGTGGTGCTGTCCGCGGCTAACGCGCAGCCTGAGAACTTGTTTCTAGAATGCCAAACCCAAACCCTATGGCCTTGACGTAATTTGCATCAGAGTATATCAAGCATCGCAATAGAAGCAACTGCTGTTAACTGCCAAATCTGCAAATAGTGCCCATAAAAAAGGGAAGCCTTGGCTTCCCTTTGTCGGTGCAACGACACCCATTAATCTATTCTAACTCACTGAATTTATTACTTTTTCAATGAAGCTATAGTAAAGGTGATAAGCTCATTCAACTGCTTGGGGTTTTTACCATCGCGGGAATTAACCCGTACACCATGCAAACTATTCATCAATACATCTGCGGCAAACTCTGCAGATATGCCCTTCTTCACCTTGCCTTTCTTGTGGGCATCTTTGAGGCATACAAGCAAGGCTTTGCGAATTGTCGCCAGCGAGGCTTTAATAACCTTTTTGATTTCTTTATCGTAATTGACGCTTTCACATAGTGAGTTCACCAACAGACAGCCCATAGTTCGGTGCTTGCTTGGTGCGTTCACTACCGCTTCATCAAAGTACGCAGCTATCGCATCCCACGCACTCAATTTCTCGTTTCCTAAAGAGGCGGCGATATACTTTCCCGTCAGTAGATTGTATTGATCTACACAAGACTTAAAGAACGTGTCTTTGTCACCAAAAGAGTTATAAAGAGTACCCCTATTGATGCCTGTGCAATCAAGAAGCTTTTGAACAGAACTCGCTTCGAAGCCTTCTTTCCAGAATTGCTCCATCGCATTAGTTAATACTTTAGTTTCATCAAATTCAACTGGTCGTGCCATATTTCTGTCTCAGTACCATTTTCGGTTTGCGATTGTGAATTGAAAACCCAGCTCCCACTAATTGCCAATAGCGCGTTTTTTGCAGGGGGCCAAATTTGAGAGGGCACTATTGTATTACAAGGGAGTCGAATTTACACCCGCAATATGCCTATAGTTTGCAGGTTTTTATCCTCTTTATTGCCTTGACTGATTGATCACTAAAGAGTATGCCGCTAATCCCAAGTAGCTTTAACCCAGCCTTTACACGGTAGTTGAGGCATAGACGACCCACACAATAAGTAAAGGATCATTTTAGAATTCTGGCTATCCTGCTAATAGAATGCTAAGTCAAGTACAATTTTTTGAATTGTGACTTTGTGCACAGCAAGAGTTCTAGCCGCCATTGATCAGCGTGACCGCCAGCCCGATCAGGCCGCCAAACGCACAACCCCATACCACTAACCAGCCTAAGTGCTTTTTAATCATAGCTTGCACGATCACTTTGACCATCTGCGGCGTCATCTGATTCAGCCGGTCATCAATAAGGGCTTCCAACTTGGACCTGATTTCAGAGTCTTGCATGACGTTTTTAACAATGCTGCCTAGCCGCTCATTAAAGTCGTCGCTGGCAAAATGGGCATTGAAATAAATCTTCATTTTTTCGATAAACGGCTGTTTTAACGAAGAAAGCGCCTCTCTTCCCCCTATCATGCCTAACATGCCGCTGAACGAGGAACTCATGATGACGTCTAAGAGAGATTCGAAGGCTTCTTCTAGATCCAGCTCATCAATAATTTGGTGGATCTGCGCTTTTAACTTGTCAGAGCTAGAAGATACATCCCCTAAAAAGGCGCTCAGATCAGCCTTATCAAAGAACTGCTCCATAATAAGTTCTCTGATTCCTTGCTTGAACTCTTCAAATCTCAGCTGAATCACCCCAGACCCATAGAGCCCCGGCACCCGCTCAAAAAGCATATGTATTGCTAGCCAGTTGGTAACGCCTCCGGACAGAGCGAACAGCCCGGCATTCAGCACGTAGGGCTGATAGGGCGCGGGCACCAGCAGGCCGCTGACAGCCACTCCAGCGGCGATCCCGTTACTTAAAAGACTCTTGTTGATAACATTTACCCCAATATGACTGCGCGGCGAATCATAAGGCAAAAACCCAAGGTCGAGCAAGCCGACAGCAACTCAACCCCCCAGGCAAACCTTCTAAAAATTCCAATGGTTGCGGCGCTCTCTCAAGCATAATGAAAAAGTCTGCTGTCAGTTGCCGGCTTTTGCCACGCTTTAACTCTATCTGCGTAACAGGCTGAGTCACAAATCGAGCGTGTCTTGAATACAACAACTTGACAATGAGAAGCCCATCAAGTTTTTGCCTCATTTCAACTGAAATAATCGCAGCCTAGTATCAACAATAGAAATCAATCTATATACTCGTTAATATTGAGAGAATGCTCCGCACCACAGTATTCATGGTCATTTACACGCTTGGACGCAACTTATAAAACATGGCTAGGAGCACCCCATCTTAAAGTGTGAATATCACCCTAATGTTGAAGCCGCTGCCCTGTGCTCTAAATGCAGTCTGCCGCTGTGCGGTATTTGCGCAAAATTCACAGATTCGGGCACTTACTGCGAGTCCTGTTCGAATTTCGTCGCGCTAAGCACTAAGGTTCAAGCCAAGACTAAACCTACCGGCAATTCGACCTTAGATTCCATGTCCGCAGAGGACATTCCCAATGCGCAAAAGAAGAGCGGCGGGCTGGCTCGCCGTGGCGAAAACCCGGGTGCCTCTGAAAAAATCCACATGGCCGTGGTCATCATTAGCTGTGTGTTCATTGGGTTTCAAATTACCGGCTCTCTCGGCACAGGCGCCGTACTCAATCCCCTGGAAATTATCAACCAAGAACAAACTCGAAATGAGCTAGAGAGCTGCGTCGCCAAGTTTTGGGAAATTGCTGAACTGGTGAAACAAGACCGCACGCCGAACAATAGTCACAACTGTGCCGGCACCACTCTAGCCCTTATAGTGACTCGCTCTCGTGACGACATTATCGTTCACCACCCCGAACCACAACGCCTCGGATACTCCGAGATAGTCGTGAGCAAAAAGAATCCGATACCGGAGCTAATCCGATGAAACGACAGCAAAACAACAGACGCAGTCCAGGGTTTACGCTCATAGAGCTACTTTCTACTCTTGCCATCATTGGCGTGTTAGCCAGCGTTGCTCTTCCCTTCATGGCCCAATACAGCATAAAAGCAAGAGTCACTGAGGGCGTAACGCTGCTTGGCGAGCTAAGGCGGCGGGTCGAAACTGAATTCTATGACACTGGAAATTTAGCGACTGCGATTCCTGCTGCCCCTGCCGCCGATGGCCAAGTGTTTGGCGGGCCGTTTTACAACTACGCCACGTTGTTTGGCCAAGAACACGAAATGTGGGATCGAATCGAATATCAAATCAAAGGCCCCCATCGAGTATTAGCGCTGCGTGCGCAGCGCAAACCAGAATGGAACAATTCAGATATCGGTTTGCATTTACAGATACGCCTCAATGCCGATGGCTCCATCTCTGTTCGCTGCACGGCCAATCTTTTCAACGACGAATTAAGAACACCGTATATCCCTAGTTCTTGCCAAGACGGCAATTCCAATGAGTGGTCTTGGTAAAGATAGGAAATTAATTTGACGCCGGCTCTGCAGGCGCGCCAAATGCCTGCTTGAATTCAGGCTCTAGACCTTCCCACGAACCCTCCAATGTATACACTGCGCTAGTAAGGCTATCCACCTGATCACCGAAAATTCTATCGAATAAATAGGCCCCTACCGCCAATGGGATGTTAGCCGTGAGCACCCCAATCCAAGGAATATTCCTGCTCACCGGCAAAGTCACATAGAGTTCGCCATTAATCGTCTCTCGGGCCAAGTCCAGATCACCAGTTATTTGATAAAGACTGGATGGGCCGGAGATCACCAGTCGATCCTGAATAGCAACCTGACCATTGTCCAACTTAAAATCTGCAGTGATTTCATCGTAAGCCAGACCTCGACGCAGCAAGTCGTCACTAAATCTTAGCCGTCTCATGATGGCATCGAAATTAATGATACTGATGAGTTTTAATGCCCCATTGCCGCCTGCGTTTTGCAGAAAGCGACCATTCTCAATGTTCATGTC
This sequence comes from Pseudohongiellaceae bacterium, assembly GCA_047617585.1. Classification (GTDB taxonomy): domain Bacteria; phylum Pseudomonadota; class Gammaproteobacteria; order Pseudomonadales; family Pseudohongiellaceae; genus UBA9145. The sequence continues at coordinate 8,223 of JBLGBD010000134.1, forward strand.
GATCGAGCCACTCAGGGCAGACGCCGCAAAGAATGCAGGGGAACCCGGCCATTGGATATCTGTGGCAAAGCTGGCTTGGCTACTTTCGAACACCGCCGCCAAGCCATTAGCTCTGAGCACATCAGCCATATTGTCCGCTTGAATCAATCCAGCTAACTCACTGCGATGGCTTACGCCATCAAATGTCCATGAGAAATGCGGCTCGAGCACAGAAGCCCCCTGGGCTTCTGGCGGGCCATCTTCTGGCAGTTCGAGCCGCAGACCTCGAAAATTAAACGCAAGATCAGTTAGCTCAGCGCCAGTGGGTGTAGGGTCTAAACGAAATTGCCAACTGCCATATTGACTCTCTCCAATGCTGAAATCGCGAGTTGAAAAAATCATCTTGGGGAGGGTTCGCGGATCAATGTTTATCAAACTGTCCATGGCTTCGAGGGGCTCAAGGTCTTGGCTGGGGGCATCATCTACCGATGCCAAGGCATCTTCATCTGCTGGCAATCTCAAATACTCAAGATCTAGCAGTAAGTAGTCATTGTCGCTGAATGGAATATCTACTTGGCCAAGAATGCTTTCACTAGCTAATGTCACCGACCAGGAAGATAGCACGGGGTGGAGTTCTATTCTCACCGCCACATCTGGCAGTAACTGCTCATACAGTTCCAGCTCTTCAAGCTGCAGATCAACGAATGCAATCATCGAATCCAGCTCATTGCGAGAAGTTTGGCCACCAAAGCCATCTAAAAAGTCAGTCCATTGCTGCAATTTCAAATAGGCTAGAGCGCCGACAACAGCCACTCCCTTAGTGGAACTGGCGGCCAAGT
>JBLGBD010000135.1:0-8821 GCA_047617585.1 Pseudohongiellaceae bacterium
CGAGGACACGTCTATCGATTACGCCAAGCTAATTCAAACCGTGCGTGGCGCGGGTTATCGGTTCTCCGTCAGACCTTCCTAAGCCTGTTGCCCGCAGGCGTCTCCTGGGGGCAGGGAGAGCGTTTCGCTCTGCCTCACAGTTTCACTTTCAGTTTTTCTCACCTCTATATATACCCATGCGGGCTGCTAACTAGCAATAATCAAGCGGTAGCTTTTTTGAAGCTAAACGTTGGCATTGCCTAGCGCTGATGACGGCGTCTGTGTTTGAAGGGTTTTTGGTTTTATAAGGCTTCAAATTACGTTTGGCTTGCAAAGGTTGCGGCGCGCAGGGGTGAATGAAAATCCGAACTGAGCGAGGCAAAGGCGTGACTTACGTGGACAATGAAAAATCAGATAAGTTTCATCGAATTCAAATTTATTTCGGAAAAATACCATGAAGTAAGTGGGAGAATTGCCTCAAAATAGGGATTTTTGGCAAAAACAGCACAAAAATGACTGAAATTTGTCATTTTGGCGCAATTGTTACTATGTCTTCTTTTCTAAGCTGTGTAGAATTCGCGCCACGTAACCTAGAGGTAGCAGGTTACAAAACTCAACTGATAAATCAGGAACGGAGCATTTGGCTCATTTCTTGGTTTTCTATTTTAGGGGGAACTTAAATGTTCAAAACTACTAAGAAGGCGTCAGCCTGGTCGCTGGCTTTTGCAGCAGCTGCAGGTGTCGTGTCTCTATCCGCAGCTCCCACTGTGTATGCACAAGACACTGCCGTTGAAGAAGTTATCGTGACTGGTTCACGTATTCGACGTCCTGGTCTTGAATCTGGCAGCCCAATCAACTCGATTGGTCTGGAAGAAATCAACCTTCAACAAAACGTTGAAGTAGAACAAATTCTTCGTCAATTGCCTGGTACTATTCCTGGCGATAACGAAAACGTTAACAACGGCACGGACGGTATCTCTACTGTCGATTTACGTGGCCTAGGCCCGAACCGCAACTTGGTGTTGTTAAACGGTCGTCGTATGACACCTGCTAACTTCCGCGGTCGTGCTGACATCTCTAACATCCCTACAGCTCTAATCGAGCGGATCGACGTTATTACTGGTGGCGCATCTGCGGTATACGGTTCTGACGCGGTAGCTGGTGCTGTAAACATTGTTACTAAGCAAAACTTCGAAGGTTTTGATTTATTGATCAACAACCAAACGTCTGGCGACAATGACGCCGATTTGGATAACATTTCAATGACTCTTGGTGCAGCTCTAGACGGCGGCCGTGGTAATGTGTCAATGAATATCAGCTGGTCAGAGCGCGAATCGCTTTTACTAGGTCAGCGCCCATACGGTAACTTGGGTATCCAAACTGGTAACGGCGCGGGCCTTGATAACTTCAATGCTGGCATAAGCCCTTCAATATCTCCTATTGCTGGTTGTGTAGGCCCTGACGCTGTAGCAACTGGTGGTTCTACTACTAGTATCCCAACTCGTTTCGCAATCGTTGGTGCTGGTGGTGTTGGCCAATTCCTAGAAGACCGTACTTTGTTCACAGGTAATGCTGGAACTGGTCTAGGTGCTGGCGGTGGTTGTTCACTATTTAACTTCAGCCCATACAACTTCTTCCGTACTCCACAAGAACGTATTAATACGTTTGCAATGGCGAATTTTGAGTTCAACGAAAACTTAGAAATTTACTCAACAATTCAGTACAACAACATTACTGTTGAGCAGCAAGTTGCTCCTTCTGGAACTTTTGGTGCGCAGTTTAACGTTCCTTTAGCGAACCCATTAATTGGTGATTCAGCCCGTGCCGACATCATCTCGTTTGCAAACAATGCTGCTGGTCTTGGCAACTTGACTGCGGGTGGCGTTGGTTCTAACTGGAATGACGTGAATGGCAATGGTGTGGTTGACCAAGCTGACTACTTAAAAGTACAGCTTCGTCGTCGTACTCTAGAGCTAGGTGCGCGTTCTGAGAACTATGACAGTGACTATTTCTCACTCCTAGGTGGCGCACGTGGCAAGTTAATAGGTGATTGGAACTACGACGTGTCTTTCCAGTACGGTGAATCTAACCGAACTACAGTGCGTGACGGTTACACTAACTTAACTAACATTCAAAACGCTTTGGATACAGTTGATGGCGTAACCTGTGCTAATGGTGACTCTACTTGTGTACCTATCGACTTGTTCGGTGGCTTCGGCACAATCACGCCTGAAATGGCTGGTTATGCTCGCGCAATCGCTATCCAGCAGCAGAAGTATGACCAGTCAATCGGTCAGATCATTGTTGACGGCCCAGTTGCATTCGCCCAGCTTCCAACAGCTTCAACTCCTTTAGCCTTGAGCTTAGGTTTTGAAACTCGTGATGAATTCGGTTCATTGACTCCTGACGAATGTTTGAAACTAGCACCTGCCAGCTGTCAAGGTGGTGCCGGTGGTAACATTCTTCCAATCGCTGGTGGTTTCCGTGTTGACGAATTCTTTATAGAAGGTTTTATGCCTCTAGTTGACGGTGTAGACTTCGTAGACAGCTTAAACTTTGAGTTTGGCTACCGCGATGCAGAATACAGCACTGTGGGTAATGTTGATTCTTGGAAAGTTGGCCTTAACTGGACAATCAACGATTCAATCCGGGTTCGCGTGATGCAGCAAGAAGCAAACCGTGCGCCTAACGTCGGCGAATTGTTCTCTCCTGTAACAACAGGTCTAGGCAACGCAATAAGCGATCCTTGTTCACTAGCAAACGCTGGCAACTTGGCGAATGACGCGCGTTTACGCGGTCTTTGTCAGTCAACTGGAATGTTGGCTTCACAAGTTGGTGTTCTGCAGGACATCGTATCGGGTCAGATCAACACTCTAGCTGGTTCTAACCCTACACGTCTTCCAAATGCTGAAACTGCAGAAACTTTTACTGCTGGTTTCGTATGGACGCCAACGTTTGACTTCGTTGAAAATGTAGTTCTATCTGTTGACTACTACGACATCGACGTGCAAGACGTGATTGGTACATTCACTGCTCAGCAAGTTCTTGACCAATGTTACGTAGCTGGCGTTGCTTCAGCTTGCGCCAACATCTCTCGTGATAATGGCGACTTGACTAGCCCATCTTCAGGTATCCAGTTGTTCACTACTAACCTTGCATACCAGCAAGCTGAAGGTATTGAAGTTGGATTTGGATTTGGTTTTGATCTTGGTGACATGGGTGACTTGGCATTCTCAGGTAACATCAACCATTACCTAACTCAAGAATCCCAGTCTGATGCATTGACTCCAGTAATCGATTGTAACGGTTTCTACGGCACTAGCTGTGATCCAACTGCAACCACTAACTGGGTTCAGCGTACAACTTGGAACTGGAACGCGCTTCAAGCGTCACTACAATGGCGTCACACTGACTCTCTAGATGTAGAGCGTCCTGAAGCCGCAGCAACGTTTGCCGCATTCCGCAGCATCGAAGCTTACGACTACCTAGACCTTTACGTTGGCTACACTTTGTGGGATGACCGCATCCGTCTAAGCCTAGGTATCGACAATATCACTGACGAGCAGCCACCAATTCTTGGTAACGAGTCTGGTGATACATCGTCTAACAGTGGTAACACTTTCCCAGGTAACTACGACGTTTATGGTCGTATGTACACTGCGGGCGCACGTTTAACTTTCTAATGTGCACGCTGGGGTAAAACCCATCGGAAAAAGGCGAACTTCGGTTCGCCTTTTTTTTTCGCCTAAAATTCGGCTACACTTGGCGACCGATTCAATGCTAAAAAGTTGAAACCAAACACCGCTCATTGAGCCCAGCCACTATCCTCGCCCACCACAAGGAACCCGATGCAATGAAAAAAGAAACAATCGCCATACACGCAGGTTATGAGACAGACAAGACGACTAACTCCTGCGCCGTGCCTATTTACCAAACAGTAGCGTATGAATTTGATGACGCCCAACATGGCGCCGATTTGTTTAACCTCGCAGTGCCTGGCAATATCTATTCACGCATCATGAACCCAACCTGCGACGTGCTGGAGCAGCGCATGGCGGCGATGGAGGGAGGCTTGGCAGCCCTAGCAGTGAGCTCTGGCATGGCGGCGATCAACTACTCGATTCTCACCATTGCTAAGGCTGGTGATAACATCGTCTCAACCCCGCAGCTTTATGGCGGCACCTATACTTTATTCGCCCACATGTTGCCCAGCCAAGGGATCGAAGTGCGGTTTGCCGAAGACGATTCAGCTGAGGCTATCGAAAAGCTCATTGATGCCAACACCAAAGCGGTTTACTGCGAAACCATAGGCAACCCTGCCGGTAATATCATTGACCTTGCGCCGGTGTGCGCGGCGGCTCATCGCCACGGGGTGGCAGTGATTGTGGATAACACGGTGGCCTCTCCTGTGCTGTGTAATCCCATTGAATTCGGCGCGGACATTGTGGTTCACTCGCTGACTAAGTATGTGGGCGGCCATGGCACCACAATAGGCGGCATCATTGTCGACTCCGGCAAATTCCCTTGGGCCGAGCATAAAGATCGCTACCCCCAGCTCAATGAGCCAGAAGCGTCATATCACGGCGTGGTCTACACCGAGGCATTTGGAGAAGCGGCGTATATAGGCCGAGCTCGAACTGTGCCACTTCGAAATACCGGTTCTGCCTTGTCACCGATGAATGCCTGGTTGATTATGCAGGGCTTAGAAACCTTAAGCTTGCGCATGGAAAGACACTGCGAGAATGCAGTGGCGGTAGCCGAGTATCTGCAGGCCCATGACAAGGTAGAGTGGGTGAGCTTCGGGGGGCTTGCGTCTGATTCCAAACATGAGCTGGCGAAAAAATACTGTGGCGGTGTGCCGGCTTCCCTGATGACCTTTGGTGTCAAAGGCGGCTTCGATGCCGGGGTTAAGTTCTACGACGCGCTGGAGATGATAAAACGCTTGGTTAATATTGGTGATACCAAGTCCTTGGCTTGCCACCCTGCCTCGACCACGCACCGCCAGCTATCACAAGAGGAGCAGTTGACTGCCGGTGTGCGCCCTGAAGCCATTCGGCTTTGTATTGGCATTGAACACATCGATGATATCAAGGCAGATTTAGAGCAGGCTTTGGCCGCTGTTTAGAAATTACTGTTATCTGTTATAAGCAAGCTTAGTCCGCAGTTGCTAGCCCTAGGGTTAGCAACTGTCTTTGCCGCAGAATTACTTCCGATTGATTGAGATCGTACTGGGTAAGCCGAGCGTCTTGAAGCGGATTCCGTTGACAGGATAAAGCTACCTTACTTCCATCATGCGTTTAGCCTGTTCTAGCGTTGCCAGTCCTCGGCTTAGTGACTGTGCCTGCCTTGCTATTACGTCAACCTGACTGGCATTGTCTATCGCGAGCTCACCCTCACTATCCTGCAGATTGTTCTCAAACCCCACTCGGCAATGACCGCCTTTGTCCATTGCGGCTGCCATGCAGACACTTTCACTTTTACCGAAGGCACATAGCCACCAATGCACGCTCCTAGGGAGCTGGTTTATTAGCGGCTGCAAATCGTCAGGGATCGATTCTTGGCCAGCGCTATACTTCCCCAGTACCAACAGCACATTCGGTGTATCACTTTGGATTAGGCCGCGAATTTGCAGTGCAATAAACTGCTGAATATCTTCTACCGAGTATAAAATAAACTGGGGCGAGACCCGCTCTCGGTACATCCATTCTAAAAACTTACCGGCTTCTCGGTCAAAGCTTGGTTCCGGCAAAATTTCCCGCAGCGCCAGTGAGACAGCCGCAGGTTTAAGCGCCTTTACTGTCGCTATCTGCTCCTGAGGCTGATAGCTGCCAACCGCTTCAGTGGTGATTTGAATTATCATCTCGTCACCTACAGCGTTCTTCACAGCCTTTAGGGCAGGGCGATAATAGTGTGGGGCTAACGTGTGCTGCTGATTTTTATCGCGCACATGCAGATGAAGCATCACCGCGCCGGCTTCGTTGCAGGCCTTGGCGGTGTTGGCTAACTCTTTAGGGGTTAGTGGCAGGTTGGGATGATCTTTCTGAGTCTTGCGGGCGCCATTGGGCGCCACGGCGATCATGACAGGCATTTCAGTGTGCATCGGTTTGCTGAGTCTCACTAGTGGCTAGATTGATTGTGATGAGTAATTTGTGCCTGATTTCCTCTAGCTGTTGGGCATTGATGATAAAGGGTGGCGCTAACATAATATGATCGCCGCTCAGGCCATCGACAGTGCCACCGCCTGGGTAACAGATCAGCCCTTGTTCCATGGCAAGGCATTTAATGCGGCTGTGTAGCCTCAATTGAGCCGGAAACGGCTGTTTGCTGGCCTTGTCTTTAACCAGCTCGATTCCCCAAAACAAACCCCGCCCTCGGATGTCACCTACATGGGGGTGGTCAGCAAGGGTCTCATGCAGCCCAGCTTCAAACGCGGTTCCCATCTTCATAACATTGTCCAATAGCTCTTCATCGACAATGGCCTGCTGTACAGCCAGTGCAGCGGCGCAGGCAATAGGGTGGCCCATATAGGTATGGCCTCCCATAAGGGCGCCAGACGTCTGTTTTAAGGTTTGATAGATAGAAGATGAGCACAGCATCGCCCCGATTGGCTGATAGCCACCGCCCAAGCCTTTGCCGATGGCGATAAGGTCTGGCCGCAGCTGCTCTTGCTGGCAGGCAAACAGAGAGCCGGTTCGGCCCATGCCGCACATCACTTCGTCGAGAATCAGCAATATGCCATATTGATCGCAGATCTGTCGGATACGGGCCCAATAGCCCACCTCAGGCATCAATACACCGCCGGTAGCGCCACCCACAGTCTCGGCCACAAATCCGATGATGTTCTCTGGTCCGGCCTGAACAATCGCGGTTTCCAGGGCATTGGCGGCCCTCAGGGCATAGTCTTGTTTAGACTCAGATTGCAATTGGTTACGGTAGGCATAGCAGGGATCAATGTGAATAGTGTCTGTCAGCAGCGGCAGGAATTTTTGGCGCCGCAGGACATTGCTACTAACGGATAAGGCGCCAAGTGTATTCCCATGATAGCTTTGTTTGCGAGCAATAAATTTAGTGCGGCCAGACTCGCCTTTTTCAACAAAGTATTGGCGGGCGGTCTTTAAGGCTGACTCGATGGCCTCCGAGCCGCCACTTAGAAAGTAAACCTGATCTATTCCCTGTGGCGCGCGGGCTATTAGATGCTGGGCCAGTTGCTCTGCAGGCTGGGAGGTAAAAAAAGCGGTGTGGGCAAACGCAAGGGTCTGGGCCTGCTCAACAATTGCAGCAATAACCTTTGGGTGGCCATGCCCCAAACAAGAAACCGCTGCGCCGCCCGAGGCATCGATATAACGCTTACCTTTGTCATCAATTAGATAGACGCCTGCACCCGAGGTCGCCATAGGCGGCGATTGATTGAGCTGACGGTGAAATACTTTAGAGCCGGGTGTGAGTGCCATTAGGCAAGCCTTAAGGAGTTTGATTGACAAACCGGTGTGAATGGCTCGAGTGTAGCCATGTTACTTTGCAGTGGCAATCACTAGCTATTGCGGCCAAAAATTGCTCACTAGCGAATTGTCTTCGGGTATTTTTGAGTCAGAGCGCGGCAACGTCATTTTCGGGGTCTTTTATTCAAATCCTAGTTTCAAGAATTAAATTTTTGTTAGCCGGTCTTTTTAGAACAGCCAGCGAACCGATTGATGATATAAATCCCAACTGGCCAGTACTGGTGTAAACAGGCAAAGCAGAATAAGGAAAAACCATGGCATTAAATAATCTAAGCCCCGCAGCAAGCTCTTATGGAACGCTGCTTTGGCAAGCGAAAACGTCGGTAGTAGGGTTACTGCTGCTCATTAGCACAGCGGCCGCGCAAACCAGTGACTGGGAGCTCAAGCGCGACCTAGATGGAATTCAAGTGTTCACCCGCAGCGTTGATGGTTCGCCTTACAAAGAAGTGAGGTCCGAAACCCTAATTAATGGAGTCACTTTAAATTCATTAGTAGCACTGATTGAAGATGCAGAAGCTTGCCCTAATTGGGCAGACAAGTGCGCCGAGTCCTACTTGGTAGAGCGGGTAAGCCCAACAGAATCTTTGGTGTATACCCACAACGATATGCCCTTTCCGGTATCCGATAGAGACGTGGTTGCTAGGGTTAGCTGGCAGCAAGACCCGCAATCCCTCAGTGTAAAAATGACCAGCCTGGCGGTGCCCGGTGGTGTGGAGCCCATAAGAGGAAGACTGCGGCTTACCAACGCCAATGCCATGTGGGAGTTTTCACCTAACTCCAATGGCTCGATTACCGTGGTTAACCAGGCTCATATCGACCCCGGGTCCAGTATTCCCGGGTGGGTGACTAATATGCTGTTAGTCGACACGCCGTTTGAAACCATGAAGTCATATCTATCCGAAGTGGTGAAGGCAAAGTATCAAGCAACAGAAATTTCCTTCGTCAAGGAGCCTTAATGGGGTAATTAGTTGTTGCTAATGAGAATCATTCGCATTAATATAGGTCTTCAAACCTGCTTTAATCCACTCGTGCAGTAGTGTGCGACTATCAGAGTTAACGGAGCCAGAATGCCAAACAGAATTCTACTGGAAATTGATTGCGATGCCCTACAGCGCTTGCTCGCTGCTAAGGGTTTAACCCTGCGAGATTTTTCATGCCCTGACTGTGCAACAAAACACCGGGTGCAAGATATGTACCTTAGTCTTTTAAATCAGCAACCGGTAGCCGGATAAGCGCGCCGCCTCTTGCGCAGCCCACGCAGCTGTGGGAGTCTTTAGTCTGTTTTAATCAGGCTGCCCAACCGAATGACTCACTCTCACGATGACCATCACGATCACCATCAC
>JBLGBD010000136.1:0-8566 GCA_047617585.1 Pseudohongiellaceae bacterium
CAGTCTGGCGTCCAAAGTCGCTACGTAGACAGTGTCATCAAGTATCGCTACGCCGCGGTTAATCCGCGGAAAGCCAATGTTGAGGACGCTGTTCGAAATGTCAGGGGCCCAATGCCATAGCAATTTTCCCGTGCGCGCATCCAGCGCGCTGACGCTGCTGGGGGATTCGGTGAGGTACATTATTCCGTCAGCTACCACCGGCGTTGTTTCCTGTAGGCCGGCGCCTGAGACATTGGTCGGCTGCATTTGGTAAGCCCAAATTACTTTGAGCTGATCAACATTGTTTTTGTTGATTTGGTTTAACCCTGAGAAGCGTTGGGATTTGTAACCGCCTGAGTAGGACAGCCAATCGTCACCATTTTGCTCGTCTTGAATAAGATCTTGATAGCTGGTTTGGGCGAGAGTTGAGTTGCTTGCTAGGCACAAAAATAGAAATCCATAAATTAGGCCCTTCATTAGACGTCTCCCTTTAGAGTCATTAGGTAGCTGACAACATCATCAACTTCTTGCGGGTTGAGGGCAGCGCCGTAGCCTGGCATCAGGCTGTGGCCAAAGGCTTTTTCATAGCTTGTCAGCTTCGCTTTATCGAAGGAAAAGACGCGCCCTGAAATATCGCGCAGTTGGACTGAGAATTCATCTTCGTTAATACGCAGCCCTTCATAGGTGCCATATTCAGACACCGCCCGCACTGTGAGAAACGCATTCAGAGTGCCTGTTCTGCGAGCATAAACTTTAGGCTGATCGAGGTCTGGGTTAATAACTGATTGCCTAAGGTAATCCGCATTGCGGCGCTGGCCGACCGAGGTGAGTTCCGGGCCAACCCCCTTACCCTTGCCTGCTAAAATATGACAACTGGCGCAGTTGCCTTTGGTTTGATAAACCACCTCACCCGCTTCAGGGTCACCTGGCAAGCTCTCCTGGGCTAAAACACCTAACTTACTGACATAGGCTGCGACCCGTAAAAGGTGGGGTTCACTCATTTGCCAACTTCCGGGCATACCAGTCCCAGAGATTCCATTTCTAATGACCGACATTAATAGAGTGTCGTTTGCGGCGTAGCGCAGAGTTGCTCGAGTAAGGTTTGGCCCTTCACCGCCTTCACCAAGCATGCCGTGACAGCGAGCACACTGCACCTGAAAGACTTCTTGGCCGGTTATGAAGTCGGCCTCATTTAAATCAGCAAATGGGGATGCAGGGGTTTGAGCCGACAGGGATGACGTCGCCAGCGCGAGGCTTAAACCAAAGGCGTAAAAGGTTAACTTCAAAGGCTGAGACATATTTCTCTCCAATCTAGGACGCTGGAATTCCCCTCATCTGCCTGAACACAAAGCTGTGACCGAGAGGTTTAATACCGATACTGTAACAGCGATTGCGTGCTTGGCAAGCCTTCGGGAGTTGGACTAGGGGAATATTTCGGCTAAGCAAGAGCAAGCGGGCCCGCGCGGGCGCCACTTAAATTTGAGGATTAAGCTCCACCGCAGCACCATCGTTGCTGACTGTTCGTTGTTTGCGCAGGCGCCAGCGCAGGAATCGCCGCAGGGCAAGGGCGAGCCCAGTCCATACCATGAGGGTGGCTGCAATTGACGCAAGCCCAGCCACGGTTTGGCCAGGGATACCTAACGCTTCGCCGGTATGTAAAAACCGCACCCAAGACCTGGCTTGACGGCCTGAAGAAAGGCTAGAGAAGGGAGCCCACTCGACGGTTTGACCGCTGATTCGGTCAACACTCAGGGAGTGGCGTTTTTGCGGTTCGCCGCCATTGCCTTCATCAATTGTGAAAGCGGCAGTTGGGGAAGTGGCATCGGGAATTGAGAGGGTCAGTGTGTTCCACTGGCCGCCGTAGAGTTTGGCGCTTTCAAATAATTGATCGAAGCTCAATGCACCAACTACCACGGGGAGTTGAACCTCCTCCTGCGTCGCCGCCGATTGGTCTCGAACCGGTGGCGTATCCCCCGCTAGTCGATAGACCAGATTGTTGGCCCAAGGGTAATTAAACACAGTAGCGGTCGAAACAATGACCACAAGGGGGATTAATGCCCAAAAACCAAACATGTGGTGCCAGTTAAAGTCTCTCGCGGCCGAGGTTTTTGCTAAGGGGTTGAACCAAAGCCGCATCTTTACAGTGGTCCAATTGATGACTTTTGGCAGCCACAGATAAATGCCGCTAATGAGCAGGAACAAAAACAGCAGATTACTGGCGCCGGTTATGTTTCTGGCGGTTGATCTGCTGTCACCGGTCATCAAGAACCAGCGATGTAGGCTGCGTACTGATGAGAAGAACTTGCTGTAGGCATCGCTATGAGGTTGATAAGTTGCACCGGTGTAAGGGTTTAGGTGCTTAATCTGGCCGCGGCCCATACGTAGCGTGGCCGGCGCGGCTGCATCGGAGTCTATCTGGATGCTGGTCGCGGTAAAATCTGGCTCGGCATTGGCCCTTTCAATCAAGCTATCAATGGCAAGGGGAGATTGGCCTGGGGCAGGCTGGGCATAGTAGCTGCCGTCTTCCCATAGCTGAATCTGGCGCTCGTAGGTCAGAATAACGCCGGTTGCTGACATCATCAAAATGACTAGCCCAGCCGCCACACCGCACACCAAATGCATCCAGAATATCGATTTTCTAACCATTGGGGAAAGTCTTGTCCGTAGTTTGCAAAGGTGAATGATAATTATTCTCAATTGCATTTGCAATACGTAAAGACTTCAGCCCAATGTCTGAGCGCAGACTTCTGAGCTGAGCGTCAGGCTAAGGCCCCGCTTCAATGGCAAGAATAGAGGCGCTTAAAAGTTAGAAACGGAAGGTATAGCGAAATTTCACGCTGAGATCCGAAAACGCGGTGTTAAAGGTGTTGTCTCGATCCCTGTCCTCAACATTGTAGTTTAAGACGATAAAGCCTTCTTGCCCGGCCTTTGGAATCCACTGCAGGCGGGTATTCACGCCGATTTCCTCGGACAGATTGTCATATTGGATAAGGTTGATCCAATACAGTGTGGAAGAGAAAGCCACTTGGCTATTCACACTGGTGAGCCGAGTTATAAAATTGCCTTGGGGCAGTTCAACATCATTCCAGTCGTGTCTCACGGTCATGGTGAAATAACGGGATTGGTTCCAAGTAAACTGGCCACCAATATTGACCCTTTCGCCGTTGTAAAAGTCGCCGACTCGATAATTGAAGCGACCAGAAAACTCTCGCTGACCACCTGAGGCGACGGCAATTTCTTGTTCATTGAAGTCGTAGGTGCCAGGCTGCACAACGATCTGGGTTTCGGGATCTCGGTAGATTGTGAAAGGGCGCCTGACCACTTCAGTATTAGTAACATAGCTGAGGTTTACGCTGTCACGACTGCGAGTTTCTAATTCCAGCAGGCGATAATTCACTACGTCACTCTGCAGGCCGCCATCAAGCAATTCAACTCGCTGCATATCGATACCCGCAAACGCCGACTGCAAGACGCCTGCATCGAAGAAGTGGGTATAGCCGACGTCAACGGTAAGGTCGGCGATATCTGAGCGATTGACAAAGCCCATGGCTGGGTTGAAATTCTCTTCGACAACCTTGTAGGCGGCTCGCGCTCGAAGGCCATCTGCTTCTGGAAATGCGATGCCAAAGCCATAAGAGGCATCATCACCAACAAGGCCAGGGGTTTCAGATTTTTGGTAAAACAGATCACCTTGCAGTATACGGTCCGACAAAAACGAATTATTTACATATTGAAAATCAGCGCCCATTACGCTGTTATCGACATTGGACGTAGGATCGCCGTCAGTGTAGATAAAGCCGACTCGCGAATCGGCAAGCACGTTGGCCGACACCCTAGTAACGAATAAATCCGAAGCTGCCACGTCGTCAAACTCTCCCTGGCGGATCGCAAGGGTGCCTATATTCCAGCGTCCCACCCGGCCGCTGATGCGTCCCCCGTATTCGATATCTACCGGGGCGCCGGTTGAACTTAGGCCCAATTTGCGGGAGAAATAGGGTCTGGCATTTTCTCTGCTTGCGCCTGACGACGCTTCATTTCCAGCCGATAGTCTGCTGATGTTGCCAAACTGAAACAGATCGGAATCATTGAGAAAGAAATCTCGCCGCTCAGGGAAGAATAAGTTGAAGCGAGTGAGGTTAACCTGACGGTTATCCACCTCAACGGCAGAGAAGTCAGTGTTGATTGTGGCTGCAGCATTGAGTGACGGGGTTAGCCGATAGAACGCATCCAGCGAGGGTTCTAGTCTTTCGTCACTGCCACTAGGATTGAAGAAGCGTTGTCGAATCGCTGCAAACGACGGCACGATATCCAAGCCCACGCCCTGATTCAAACCTTCCAAACCGGTAATCTCACCCATGATGCTTGGGTTATAGGTTCGGTTTTGGGAAACCCAAGCCATCTCTTCATTCTTGCGCCGGATGCCGCGGCCAAAGTTAAAGCCCCAGGTGTCTAACTGCGGATCAAAAGGTAAGGATTTAAAGGGTATTTCAATTTCTGCGATCCAGCTTTTGCCATCAATACTCGTGGCGGTGTCCCAAATAGTATTCCAGTCTAATCGAAACGACTGGGTGCTTTCGTACAGAGCGTCGTGACGCACGCCATTAAGATTCGTTTCAAACCGGTAGCCAGCCCGACCTTGATTAAAAGGGTCAAGTATCACTACTAGGCGGTCATCGAAGGGGAGGCCTTGGCCGTGGCGAATAGTGGGCGCAGAAATCAATTCAGGGTTCGAATCATACATACGTGCGGCAATGTACAAGGCATCTTCGGTGTAGACCACATACAGCTCAGTAGGTTCTGATGGGGTGGTTCCTACACCGGGGCGTATTTGATGAAAGTCAGTGACTAAATTGGCTTCTTGCCACTGGGGGTCATCAAGTATGCCGTCCATGATTGGTGCGGTTGCCACTTTAATGGCGCGAAAGCTACGCAGCTCCGAGGTATCCACAACTTGCTCTTGGATAGCTTCTTCTTGCGCGTAAAGCGGCAGTGCTAATGTTACACCGCTCGCTACGAGAGCATTGATTAATAAGGCTGTGAGTCGTTCTGATGTTATTAGTCTCACTAAAGCTAACTCCGTCGGCTGTGGGTCGAATAGGCAGCGACGCAGTTTAGCAAGGCTTGCGCTTTTAGAACATGGGTTACATCTACTGTTGTAATCACTCTGTCGCTGCTGTTCATTGGCGACTAACTCTTTTATGCTCAGAGCACCCTGTAATAAATCCTTTGACGGAGTAACGTTTGATGAAATTGTCTGTTGTTAGCTGGTGGAAATGTTTGAGTCTAGTTATCCCATTAGTGTTTGCTTGGAATTCGGTGCATGCCGCCGAATTGACGCTCAGCTCCGCTACCATCACTGAAATAAACGCTGCATTCGATTCTGGTGCGCTCAATTCTGAACAGTTAGTACAGCTGTACTTGGATCGAATTGACGCCTACAACAAGAAAGGCCCTGCAATCAATGCTGTGCTTTTGCTCAACCCAAATGCAATGGCGCAGGCCCGAGCGCTGGATATTGAAAGGCAAGTTAGCGGCCGCCGCTCGCCGATGCATGGCATACCGGTGGTTATCAAAGACAATCTGGACACTGCAGATATGCCAACTACAGCAGGGTCCTTCTTGCTTAAAGATTCTTATCCTCCCGATGATGCTTTTCTAGTTAAAAAACTGCGCGATGCTGGTGCGATTATCTTGGCCAAGCTCAACATGAGCGAGTTTGCCTCAGGCGCTGCACTGAACTCGCTAGGTGGAGAAATCGGCAACCCACACAGCCTTACCCGATCCCCGTCTGGTTCTTCGGGGGGAACCGGGGCGGCTATTGCAGCAGCATTCGCCGCAGTAGGGTTAGGAACAGATACCGGGGGCTCCGTGAGAAGCCCATCGAGTGCTAACGGCATTGTTGGCCTTAAAACTACTCATGGCCTACTGAGTCGGGATGGGGTTGTGCCACTGGCGCTAACGTTTGATACAGTAGGGCCGATGGCCCGCAGTGTCACCGATGTGGCTATTGCTTTAGGGGTAATGACTGGAGTGGACAGTGCCGATGACTCTACTTTAAAAAGCGAAAATAGATTTGAAACAGATTACACCCAGTTCTTGGATGCAGATTCCTTACAGGGCGCCCGTATTGGCATAGCTCGAGTGTTTATGCAGAGCGATGTTGAAGTGGATTGGGTGGTGGAGACCGCGCTGCAGGCAATGCGTGACGCGGGCGCCGAAATCATTGAGGTGGAGTTTCCCGCTTGGTTGCTGGAATCTCGAGGTGAGTTTTATCGGGCAATTCGTTACCCAGAGTTCAAAGCACAAATTGCTGAATATTTAGCGACCCTTGCGCCCGAATACCCCAAAACTTTGGCTGAGCTCATCTCACGGGCCATGCAGCTGACTGCTATGAATGAAGCAGGTGCCATACCAAATCCCACCCGCTGGTCGCTTATGATGCAAGAAGATAAAAGCGCTGAGCTGACAAGTTATGAGTACACAGCAGTGCGTGATTACGGCTTACCAATGATTCGCGCAACCATAGAAGGATTGATAAATGCGCAGGAGCTTGATGCCATCGTCTATCCAACACTGCCTACTCCGGCGGAGTTGATAGAAGCCCCATCAAGCGCCTCGACGGCAGCCGGCAGTGGTGGATCGGCTGTCATTTTAGCTAACCTTTCCGGATTCCCCGACCTAATTATACCTGCGGGATTTACCGGACGCGGTTTACCGGTGACTCTTTCATTTATGGGGCTGGCCTTTAGTGAGCCTAGGCTATTGGGTTTAGGCTACGCGCTGGAACAAAGGCTAAATGCAATTCGCTTGCCAGTGAATACGCCCCCGCTTAGAAATGAAACGATTAGTTATTAACAGGCTGCGGTTTTGCCTGAAGTGCTTTAGCGCGCAAGCGGAACTCATGCAGCAGCGGCTCTGTATAGCCGTTGGGCAGGGCAAGATTGTCGAATATCAACGCCTTAGCTGCCTGAAAGCCTAGACTATTGTCTAAATTGTTGGACATAGGATGATAGTCTGGCTCCCCCAGCATTTTCTTCATTTCATCGGGCATGGCTCAAATACCTTTGCCTATTTGCGCTTTGCCCGACAAGCCACAGGCGAGGCCAACATCCACGTTTTGATTTGCATAGCCTTGAATCCAAGGCTGCAGTTTTATCTTCTCCTTTGGAGAGAAGGCACCGGCTTTCATGCTTGTCGATATCTCATCCCCCGTGCGATCCAAAAACCCGGTGTTGATAAACACCAGGCGCTGCTTGGCAAGGTCAATGCACTGTTTCAAATTGACGCTGGTGCGGCGCTCTTCATCCATGATGCCAAGCTTGATGGTGTGTGCAGGTAGCCTGAGCTGGGTTTCAATCGCATCGAATAAGTCACAGGTAAAGCGAACCTCATCAGGGCCATGCAGTTTAGGTTTTACAATATAAATACTGCCGTGGTTTGAGTTTCGGTATCCAGTGCTCATATTGAAATCAATCATGCTGCCTAAGCAAGTTACTAACGCGTCTACTATGTGCTCTGGCACGGGCATGCCTGCTGGGTCATGGGCTAGTGAGGTTGTCATTAGCAGACCAACGTTTCTGTTAAAAAGTAAGCAGCGGCCAGAAAGCTCATAACGGCTGTTGGCGGGGGTTTTGTAAACCCGATTAGCATTGAGGGAACGGGTAAATAAGCGTGAATCTTTTTGAAAACTTGAGGTTAAGCTGCCCTGCATAAGCCCTAGCCAGTTTCGGTAGGTGGCCAATTTGTCCTGAGCATCTACCGCAGCGACTGAATCTTCACAGTCCATGATGGCAGTGATAGCTGCCTCCACTATGACATCGCTGATGCCGGCGCTATCGGTTTTTCCTGCAGGGCTTCGGGGGTCAAATTGGATCTCTATGTGCAAGCCGTTATTTTTCAAAAGCAGGCAGCTAGGAGTCGAACTCTCACCATTAAAGGCCGCAAACTGCTGGGGCTTCTTGAATCCGGTTTACTGACCTGAGCTCAGGGTTATTTGCGCGCTTGCGTCTACAACTTGATAGGCTGTTGCGTCACGGTGGGATCCGCCTTCGAGGGGGAAGTGGAGATCTAAAAATTCACGCACCCACAGAATTACTTTATCGCCTCGGGCTCGATCATAGCCTTTTGACTGAAGAGTATTTGGATCGCGATCGATAATGTCACTGCCATATAGCGCATCGTATAAACTCCCCCATCGGGCATTGGCGGCATTAAGTGCGAAGCGGGTGTTTTTGAGGGGAACAACTAGCTGGGGGCCGGGAATTGTCGCTATCTCTGGGTCAACATTGGTTGTACTAATAGAAAAATCGTTAGCGATTTGTTGAATGTAGCCAATGCACCTGAGGAATTTTAGATACTCGTTTGGATCTATCGAAAGACCCCTACGGTCTATGTGCCATTGGCTTATTTGAGCCTGTAGCCGAGCTCTTACAGAGAGCAGCTGAGCACTGCGCCGTGCAAATTCGGCAATGAGTTTAGCAAAACCCAACCAAAACTGGGTTGGCTCTATTTGGGTATGGGGCTATACCTCTTGTTCGATAAAAAGCTGAAAGGCGGGGTCAGTTATCACTTTAGGATTCCAGTTTTC
>JBLGBD010000137.1:0-8557 GCA_047617585.1 Pseudohongiellaceae bacterium
TCTGTCATGGCATGTTTTATTGCGCCATCAATCTTAGCTTTTACCTCTTGGCTGGCATTTTCAGCCATTGGTAAAATTGAGGCCAAGCGCTGACTGATTTCTTCAAAAAGTGTGTTTTTATCCATACAGAAAAAATACCATGACGGGAGTTTCAGCACACCTAGTTTATTTCCCGCTGGCCCCCGCTCAAAGGTGCGTGCTACGAAAAACCGCACAGTAATAGTGCGTTTATGGCATTTGCGCACATTAGTGGTACAAAAATCCTCGCTACCTAGGGGGAACTCCAACAAAAAACCCCGATTTAGTGCGAATTATGAAGGCTTGACGAGTTATTCATCAACTGGCACGAGCCGTGCATACCACATCGTTAGTTGTACTTATTCGAACGGGAAAACCGCTACAAACAACTAAGGAGCGAAGCATGAAGTTAGTCACGGCGATAATAAAGCCATTTAAATTGGATGATGTGCGAGAAGCACTGTCCGAAATTGGGGTGCAGGGAATTACAGTAACCGAAGTTAAAGGTTTTGGCCGTCAAAAAGGCCATACCGAACTTTATCGGGGTGCAGAATACGTTGTTGATTTTCTACCTAAGGTAAAGCTGGAAGTTGCTATTGGAGCAAGCCTGCTCGATCAAACTCTCGAAGCCATCACCAAAGCCGCTAACACTGGCAAAATTGGTGACGGCAAAATTTTCGTTACCGAGCTTTCTCAGGTCATTCGTATTCGTACGGGCGAGACCGGCGAAGAAGCGGTATAGGCTGCAAACCAATAATTAACTAAAAGATGGTCGCGAATTAGACCATATCGGAGGCACAAGGTGGAAAACCAAATATTTGAATTGCAGTATGCAATGGATACATTTTATTTTCTGGTTTGCGGAGCTCTCGTCATGTGGATGGCGGCGGGTTTTGCGATGCTGGAAGCTGGACTGGTGCGATCGAAAAACACCACAGAAATTCTAACCAAGAACGTCGCCTTATTCGCGATTTCGTGCATCATGTATCTGGTTTGCGGATATATGATCATGTACGACGGCACGTTGATGCTTTCTGGAATCTCTGGAGGCGATACGATAGTTGCTGACGCATTGGCCGCATCGGCTGAGGAAGGTTTTGACGGTGGTGCTGTTTACGCAAGTGCATCTGACTTCTTCTTTCAAGTAGTTTTCGTCGCGACAGCGATGTCGATTGTTTCTGGCGCCGTGGCTGAAAGAATGAAGCTTTGGACGTTCTTAATCTTCGCCGTGTTTATGACAGGCTTCATCTACCCAATGGAAGGTTCTTGGACCTGGAACGGGGCTGATGTGTTTGGCATGTATAACTTAGGTGAGCTTGGCTTCTCTGATTTCGCTGGATCAGGCATTGTGCACATGGCTGGAGCTGCTGCTGCACTTTCAGGTGTATTGCTGCTAGGTGCTCGACACGGTAAATACGGCTCAGATGGCTCTGTAAGAGCTATCCCTGGGGCCAATCTTCCACTAGCAACCCTCGGTACTTTCATTCTTTGGATGGGCTGGTTTGGCTTTAACGGTGGTTCAGTGCTTAAGCTGGGCGACATCGCTAGCTCAAACGCAGTGGCTATGGTGTTTTTGAACACTAACGCAGCGGCTGCTGGCGGCTTGATTGCAGCGCTTATCTTAGCGCGGATTTTGTTCGGCAAGGCCGACCTAACTATGGCGCTCAATGGCGCGCTAGCAGGTTTGGTTGCTATTACTGCCGAGCCTTCAACTCCAACTCCCGCACTGGCTACTTTGTTCGGTGCGTTCGGCGGCATTCTAGTGGTCTTCAGCATCCTTGCTCTTGATAAGCTAAAGATTGATGACCCTGTGGGCGCGATCTCAGTCCACGGCAGCTGCGGTTTGCTAGGACTCTTGTTAGTGCCACTCACGAACGATGGCGTTAGCTTTGTCGGACAGATTGTTGGTGCAATCACAATTTTTGGCTGGGTTTTTGTGACCAGCGGCATTGTTTGGTTTGCACTGAATAAGATTATGGGCCTTCGGGTTACTGCGGAAGAAGAGGCAGAAGGTGTGGATCTATCCGAATGCGGAATGGAAGCCTACCCTGAATTTGCTAGCGCGAAGTAAGGTTTGAAATAACTCTCTTATTGCGTATTTTACGTGAGCGTCTTAGGTAACTAAGGCGCTTTTTTTTGTCTCAAAAACGGCGGTGGCCCCTGCTGGACCCGCAATCGAATTACTCACATTCAGACCTTACGCTGC
Organism: Pseudohongiellaceae bacterium; assembly: GCA_047617585.1. Lineage (GTDB taxonomy): Bacteria > Pseudomonadota > Gammaproteobacteria > Pseudomonadales > Pseudohongiellaceae > UBA9145. The sequence continues at coordinate 2,225 of JBLGBD010000137.1, forward strand.
ACACCAATTGATGGTTGTGTAATAACCGTGCTGAAGTAAATGAAATATCAGCGCTGCCGAGGTCAGACTTAAGACTTTTGGTGGGTTGCCCTACCGGGTATGTGATTCGCGATCTGTGCCACTAAAAAAATCCAAAAAAATGAAATTACCCCATGCAGAATTTTAGTTTTGAACTAAGCTGAGAGTTAAATAATAGGGACTGCCCCTATTGCAAAACAACCTAAAATTTGGAGTTGAGGTATGTCAGATTACATAGAGGCTTCAGCATCTGCTGATTTAGGAGCCTTAGCAAACAGCGATGATAATGTTGAGCATAGAACCATAGTTTCTAGGATGAAAGTGAGGGATAAGGTTGCTGAGGATATCGCAGCTTACCTTCAAAACGGTGGCACTATAATAGAGGTGGCACCTAACGTCACCGCAGATCCGCCCAGAAAGCCCGAAAGCAACTACGGTGCACGCTCAATTTAATGCCGCATTGATTAGAGAATTAAGACCTTTAAGCACTATTTCTTTCATTTTGTGACAAATCTCACACGCAGCCGCGCAAAGAGCCGCTATTCTTTGTGCTATGCGACACAGTGAACCCAAAGCCCTAACCGACACCATTATTAAGCTTTCCTGCCAAGAGATTCTTATTGGCATGTTTATAGCTGAGATAGACTGTTCTTGGACCGAAACGCCGTTTCCTATAGGTGGCTTTCATATAAAGCGGTCTGAAGATATTCAGATGCTGGCCAAATATTGTAGATCGGTTCACATCGATACCACTCGTGGCGCAGTGCCAGCCAGACTCAAACAAGAAAATCTGACCATACTGAGTTCTGCTCGTAAGGCATCGCCTCAAGCGGCGGGCTTTAAGATCAACAGAAATCTGTATCGAGTCACCTCAAATATAAAGAAGCAATTAGATTCCAGCAGCGATCACTACCAAGATTTGCTGAAAACCTTTGCCGCGATAACTGAGAACGTCCGCCAAGGCGAAAAACTCAACTTTTCGGCGCTTGATTCGTCCGTCGATGCACTAATAGATTCCGCAGCAGCGAATACCCAAACGCTAATTTGGATTTTGAATACTGACCCTTCCCCTATTGCCGCAACCGATTACTGCGTTCGCGCTGCTATCTGGGCAACGCTTTGCGCATGCCACATGGGTCTGCCGCGAGCCGAAATCCAGGCCCTATTTGTTGGCACCTTACTGTGTGATATAGGGTTGCATCTTCTGCCCGAGCGGCTCGTCAACAAGCGCGTTAAATTTCGTAAAAAAGAATTCCTTGCTTATAAAAAGCACGTGAATTTCAGTGTGGATTTATTGTCGTCGCATTCTGAGGTTGACGAAAAAATTATGCGAATTGTTCGTTGCCACCATGAACGCAATGATGGACTCGGTTTTCCGAAAGGTCTTAAAGGTGAACAGATACCTGCACTGGCCCGGCTGGCGCATTTAGGTTACAGCTTTGAACGACTCCTACGATCGCTGTCAGAAACGGCCAGTGTTTCCCCAGCTAGGGCTATCGCGAGACTGTATAAGCAAAGGGACCTAAAATTTCCTGAACAGCTAATAGTTGAGTTCATCCACTTAATGGGCATGTACCCGCTGGGGACGCTTGTGGAACTAAACAGTGGTGAAATCGCCATTGTGCTAGAGCAACATCCGAACGAAAAATTAAACCCTAAAGTAGCAATACTGACCGGCGTTGATCAGATGAAGGTGGAAAAACCTTTTGTCGTGCAGCTTGGTGAAGGTGACAGCGGAAGGAGTGTTCTTTCGTCTCTAGGGCCTAAGCATAAAGGAGTTCGAGCATCTGATTACCGATTTAGCTTTGCCGGTAGACGTCTAGCTATTGGCGGGTTTGGGATAAGGTTTTAGGGCCGGCTACCCAAGGTCGCCCATTATAAACTGAAGTATGGCAAGCGCCGCCAACGGCGCGGTTTCGGTTCTCAATATGCGCTTGCCCAAAGCTACCCCTTGAAATTTATTCTGGCTAGCTGTTTGTTCTTCTTTTGCGCTAAACCCGCCCTCGGGTCCAACCAATAACGCCACACTTGCCGAAGGTTTTACCGTCGCAAACCCAGCGTCTGCCCTAGGGCTTAAGATTAGTAAGGTCGCCTCGTTTGCCTGTGTAGCCCAGGACTCTAGCTGCATCGGGCTGTGAACGGTGGGCACCGATAGCCTGCCACTTTGTTCAGCAGCGCTTATGGCTATCTTTTGCCAGTGGCCGAGTTTCTTATCCTTTCGGACATCGCTGGCAAACTTAACTTCGCTAAACTCAGTATACAGCGGGGTAATACTCGAAACGCCGAGTTCGGTCGCTTTTTGTATAGCAAAATCGAACCTATCGCCTCTGGACAAACCCAATCCAAGGTTAACAATTAGGCTTGGCCCGTTCTCGGCAACAGTTTGCTGGCCAATAAGCAGTGTGGTTGTTTTTCTCTCGGGGGTTTCAATGGTTGCCGCGTACTCGCCGTTGTGTTGGTTAAATGGCCGAACTGCATCACCTTTTTTGAGGCGAAGAACTTGTACCAAATAATGAGAGGCCTCGGCGGACAAGGTAATCACCTGCCCCTGCAGTAGCTGCTCATCAACGTGTATGCGAGGATTGCGCATTGCAACTCAACTTTTTAGCGTGCGTTAGAAAGGTCTAAATTATCCCATAGCCTGCTTACCGTACCGGCAAGGTTCATGGAGTAAAAGTGTAGCCCGGGTGCGCCACCTGCTAGCAGTTGTTCGCACAAGTTAGTCACAACATCTAAACCAAAGGCTCGCAGATCTGAATCATTCTCGCCATATAAACTTAGGCGTCGGTTTAACCACTGGGGAATCTCCGCGCCACAGCCTTTGCTAAAGCGGATAAGGCTAGCGTAATTACCTATCGGCATGATGCCAGGCACGATGGGAATGTGGATGCCATGAGCGCTGCAGTAATCCAAAAAATAAAAGTAGGCATCAGCACTGTAGAAATATTGAGTAATAGCGGAGTGAGCACCGGCGTCTACTTTTTGTTTGAAATAGCGTACGTCGCTTTCATAATCCGTAGAGTCTGGGTGAACCTCAGGATAGCAGGCAACTTCTATATGAAAGTGATCGCCAAAATTGGTTTTCACAAAGTCTACCAACTCACTTGCATAGCGGTGAGTAGATGCGCCACCCGCACCAGAAGGAATATCCCCCCTTAAGGCGACCAGCCTAGTAATGCCGGCCTGCTGATACTCGCCAAGAAGTTTGACAATCTCTTCTTCGCTGGCGCCGCCAAACGACAAATGAGGAGCAACGTTAGAGCCTGCCGCCTTGTAACGAAGAACCGTCGCCTTGGTGCCATCTCTGGTGGAGCCGCCGGCTCCATAAGTGACAGAAAAGAAATCTGGTTTAAGCGCCGCTAAAGTGGCGTGCACCTCGTCGAGTTTTTCCACCCCCGCAGATGTGCGGGGAGGAAAAAATTCAAACGAGAACTTCTTATCAGTTGATGACGATCCTTCATTAGGCATAGTTAAGCTCTAAAACAATAGTAACGACTAGTATTTGTAACTATCGGATTTGTACGGGCCTTCAACCGCTACGTGAATGTACTTAGCTTGGGTATCGTTAAGTTTCGTCAATACGCCACCAAAGCCTTGCACCATTAACGCAGCAACTTCTTCGTCAAGTTTCTTGGGCAATACTTCAACATACAGTGCTGCAGTTTTTTCTGCCTCAGGAAGATCGGCAAACTTACGTTCCCACACTAGCATCTGGGCAAGCACTTGGTTTGCAAAAGAGCCATCCATGATGCGTGATGGGTGACCAGTTGCGTTACCTAGATTGATCAAGCGGCCTTCAGAAAGAAGAAGCAAGTAATCATTTTTGTTCGCTTCACCGGATCGATAAATTTTGTGAACCTGTGGCTTCACTTCTTCCCACTGCCAGTTGTCGCGCATGTACTTAGTGTCGATTTCGTTATCGAAGTGACCGATATTACAAATCACGGCGCCAGGCTTAACGGCTTGCAGCATGAATTTGTCGCAGACATTGATGTTCCCTGTGGTTGTAACAACAAGGTCAGACTTGCCTAACAACACTGTATCAATACCTTCGGCAGTGCCAGTGTTCACCCCATCGATATACGGGGAAACAATCTCAAAGCCGTCCATGCAGGCCTGCATGGCGCAAATTGGGTCGATCTCAGTGATACGAACAATCATGCCTTCTTGACGTAAGCTTTGCGCAGAACCTTTACCCACATCGCCGTAACCGATCACAAGAGCCTGTTTGCCAGCTAGCAGCATGTCGGTACCGCGTTTGATGCCATCGTTCAAGCTATGGCGACAGCCGTACTTGTTGTCGTTCTTAGATTTGGTTACCGAGTCGTTGACGTTGATAGCTGGAACCTTCAAAGATCCCTCTTCCAACATTTCTAATAAACGGTGAACGCCTGTGGTTGTTTCTTCAGTAATGCCGTTGATCTTAGCAAGCATTTCTGGGTATTTTTGATGAACCATTCCAGTTAAGTCGCCGCCATCATCCAAAATCATATTGGCATCCCAAGGCGTGCCGTCTTTTAGAATTGTCTGCTCGATACACCATTCGCCTTCTTCTTCGGTTTGGCCTTTCCAAGCATAAACTGCGACGCCCGCTGCAGCGATGCAAGCCGCGGCATGGTCTTGAGTTGAAAAGATATTGCACGAAGACCAGCGTACTTCAGCGCCAAGTGCAACCAAAGTCTCGATTAGTACAGCGGTCTGAATTGTCATGTGAATACAGCCAAGAATTTTAGCGCCGGCTAGAGGTTTCTCCGCGCTGTATTTTTCCCGTAGCGACATTAGTGCTGGCATTTCGGACTCAGCAATTGTTACTTCGCGGCGACCAAAAGCGGCAAGGCTGATGTCTGCAACTTTGTAGTCTTCAGCGACGAGGGGTTTTTGCATTGATAAATCGTTCATAGTTTGCTCCAAAATAATTAATTAAAGTCCGGCGTCTGCTTTAAGGGCTTCGGCTCTATCGGTTCGCTCCCAGCTCAGTTCGATGTCCTCTCGGCCAAAGTGCCCATAGGCAGCAGTTGCTCGATATATAGGACGAATGAGGTCGAGCATTTCTATCAAACCACGGGGGCGCAGCTCAAAATGTTGTCTAACTAGATCGACAATCTTGCTATTAGAAATCTTGCCGGTACCAAAAGTCTCCACGCTGATTGAGGTCGGTTCGGCAACACCAATGGCATAGGACAGTTGAATTTCACAGCGCTCAGCAATGCCGGCAGCCACAATGTTTTTTGCAACATAGCGGGCAACATAAGCCGCTGAGCGGTCCACTTTTGATGGGTCTTTGCCCGAGAAAGCGCCACCACCGTGACGTGCCATACCGCCATAGGTATCAACGATGATCTTGCGGCCAGTTAGGCCACAGTCTCCGGAAGGGCCGCCAATAACAAAGCGCCCGGTTGGGTTGATGAAGTACTTAGTGTCTTTGTTGAGCCACTCAGCAGGCAGCACTGGCTTCACAATTTCTTCCATCACGGCTTCTTTAAGGTCGCTCAAAGTCACCTCTTCACGGTGCTGAGTTGAAAGCACCACTGTATCAATAGCAACCGGCTTGCCGCTCTCGTAACGGAAAGTGATTTGGCTTTTCGCATCGGGCTGCAGCCATGGCAATGTACCGTTCTTACGAACCTCCGCTTGGCGTTTAACTAAGCGGTGCGCATAGGTGATAGGCGCAGGCATCAACACCGTGGTTTCGTTGGTGGCATAGCCGAACATAAGGCCTTGGTCGCCAGCACCTTGCTCATGGCCTTCTGTTTCGTCAACGCCCATAGCAATATCTGCTGACTGTTGACCGATGGCGTTAAGAACTGCACAAGTTCTGCTGTCGAAACCACTCTCTGGATTGTTATAACCGATATCATTAACGACGCTACGAACCAGCTGCTCAACTTCAACATAGGCGTTAGTCGTGATTTCGCCAGCGACGATAACCATGCCTGTTTTAACCATGGTTTCACAGGCAACACGAGCGCCTTTGTCCTGCTCTAAAAGAGCATCCAAAATGGCATCGGAAATCTGATCCGCCATTTTATCTGGGTGGCCTTCCGAGACGGACTCAGAAGTAAACAAGCTAGATTCGGACATAGCGTTTTCCTTTATATAGTTTAATGAGAGACAAGTGTTTCTTTCTTGAACACCCGTATTTGAATTTGAAACCCATTGCGCAGACTTAAAAAAGCACTGTCTGTTGCTGCGAGCTTTGAGCGTTCAGCCCAAGCGATTAAGTCGCTGTCTTCGAACCCTAACCATAAGTCGCCGCAGGATTCTCGGACCCAGTCTTGATCGTGATTGGTCAAATCGGCAACCAATAAATAGCCG
>JBLGBD010000138.1:0-8516 GCA_047617585.1 Pseudohongiellaceae bacterium
ACCGGTAGCCGGATAAGCGCGCCGCCTCTTGCGCAGCCCACGCAGCTGTGGGAGTCTTTAGTCTGTTTTAATCAGGCTGCCCAACCGAATGACTCACTCTCACGATGACCATCACGATCACCATCACCACTCCCATGAGCACACAGAACCGCCTGCCGAGTTAGAGCTCAAAGTGAAAGCGCTGGAGAGCCTGCTGATTGAAAAAGGGTTGGTGGATGCTGACGCACTCAACGCAATTATTGATAACTATGAACACAAAGTGGGCCCCCAAAATGGCGCTCTCGTGATTGCAAAGGCCTGGACTGACCCTGAATTCAAGGCTCAGCTTATGACTCAAGCTACTGAAGCTGTAGCATCCTTAGGCTACATGGGTCGGCAGGGGGAGCATCTGCAGGTGGTCGAGAATACCAGCGACACCCATAATCTAGTGGTTTGCACTCTATGCTCTTGTTACCCATGGACAGTCTTGGGTTTGCCACCGGTATGGTATAAATCGGCGCCATACCGAGCGAGAGCGGTTAGCGAACCCCGCGCGGTGCTGGCAGAATTTGGTACCAGCCTGCCTGCGCAGGTCAAGATCCGGGTATGGGACTCTACCTCAGAAATGCGCTACCTAGTCATGCCGCAAAGGCCAGCGGGCACCGAAAATTTCAGTGAGGCAATGCTGCGCCAGTTGGTCACAAGAAACTCCATGATTGGAGTAGAGCTGGCCGCCGCACCGGATACAGTAAAGGATAGACCCTAATGAAAGGCGGTCACGATTTGGGTGGTCGTCATGGCCTTGGTCCTATTAACCCAGAGGCAGAATCCCAGGAGCCGGTGTTTCACGCCGAATGGGAGCGCCGAGTCTTCGGCCTCACGGTTGCCACCGGCCTGTTAGGTCAATGGAATATCGATGAGTCTCGCTACGCTCGCGAATCTCAGCATCCGGCGGATTATCTGAAGAATAGCTATTATAAAAACTGGCTGGTGGGTATAGAAAAACTTCTCGTTCAAAAACAGCTAATTAGCGCAGCTGAACTTCACAGTCTCAAGGCAAATTTAAATACGCCCTCCGCCCTATCGGGGCCCGATAAAAACCAAGCATTGAGCATCATCAATAAAGGTGGCTCAACTCAAATGAACACTAGCGCTGAACCTGAGTTTGCAGTTGGCGCTAGGGTGCGTGCAAAAAAGCTTCACACCCAAGGCCACTCACGGCTTCCAGCCTATGCCCAAGGTTCTATTGGCATAGTAGAGGCAAATTATGGCTGCCATGTGTATCCCGATAAAAACGCGGCAGGGCAAAGGGTGGCTGAGTACCTTTACCGGGTCCGCTTTTCCAGTGAGCAGTTATGGGGGCCGAGCGCGGATGAGTGCGAAGTCTTGGTAGATTTGTGGCAACCCTATCTAGAGCCTACTTTGGGCTAAAAGAGCAGCAAATGAAAACACCCACTTTCCCATTCCAACCTAGCGACAACGAAGGCCCGATATTTAAAGCCCCGTGGGAAGCCCAAGCCTTTGGTATGGTAATAGCGCTCCATAGCCAAGGCGCGTTTGACTGGAGTGAATGGGCAGATCAACTCAGCAAAGAAATCCAGCGAGCGCAGCAACACGGTGATCCAGATTTGGGCGACACTTACTACAGCCACTGGCTGAATGCGCTTGAACAACTTTTACTGCACAAACAGCTAACTACCGAGGCAGAAGTTAGCGCCCGGGTGAACAAGTGGAGACGAGCGTACCTTGCCACCGAGCATGGCCAAGCTATTGAGCTAAGTAATGCCGATGACTAAGGGCTTTAAAAAATCCAGCTTTACTCAAATTCTTGAACGGGCCGAGGCTCGTAAAGGCGGTGCGACTGTACTGAAAAAATTGTTGCCGAGTGTGGCGACAACAAAAGTCCTGCAAACAATCTCGGATGATCGTTATCTGGCAATGATGACCAAGTGCATCAACCAGGCAGGCTTTAGCTGGAAGGTTATCGAAAACAAATGGCCCCAGTTTGAAGAAGCCTTTTTTGGCTTCGATGTATTTAAGCTCGGCCTGTTGTCGCCTGAACAATGGGAAGCCTATGCAAGCGATAAGCGGGTGGTAAGAAACTGGCAAAAAATTAAAGCCCTGCAGGAGAATGTTTATTTCGTTCAGAGTGAGTCAGGCAAGCACGGTGGCTTTGGTAATTTCATCGCCCAATGGCCCGCGGATGACCAAATAGGCTTAATGAAAACGCTCAAACAAAAAGGCTCCAGGCTAGGCGGCCAAAGCGCGCTTTGGTTTTTACGCCGCATGGGTAAAGACTGTTTTATCTTATCCAAAGATGTAGTGGTCGCCCTTAGAGGCATGGGCTTGGATATCGCGGAAAATCCAAGCAGCCAACGAGATTTGAAAAAGATTCAGCTGCAGTTCAATGATTGGCATGAGCAGACTAAGCTACCCTATAGTCACTTAAGCCGGATACTCGCCTGCTCGGTTGGCGAGAATTATCTTCAGCAATAGCAGCCGGTTTATAGTTTTTAAATTCGGAGTAGCCCCATGTCAGCAGCAGTCGATGTGTATTTTTCTTTTCGCTGGCGACTGGATCCGCAGCTAAATAAATCACAATAACCTGCTTTCGCAAGAAGTGCCTTAAGGAGATGTTGTGTGGTTCAGTTCACAGATATCACTTTAAAGAGTTTATTGATTAGTGCAGTGCTGGCGTCAACCCAAGTCATTGCGCAAGACTTACCTGAGGTGTCGGGAGTGTTGGAAGGCCATGTCAAAGGCATTGGCGGTATTTTCTTCAAAGTAGAGAATCCGCAGGCTGTGCGGCAGTGGTATCAAGACAATTTTGGCATTCCCGCAGTAGAACCGGGCTTTGGCTATTTCTTTTGGCGCGGCTATTTAGAATCCAATCGCACCCACCACACTGAGTGGTCGCCCTTTCCCTTGAGTGACGAGGCGTTCGGCAAGCCCGAACAACAGCTAATGATCAACTAGTTTGTAGATGATCTAGAGGAGTTTCTTGCCCAGATCAAAGCTTCTGGGATTCAACGGCGTGGGGAGACTGAAATTTATCCGTACGGCAGCTTTGCGTGGATTGAGGGTATAAAGGGCAATAAAGTCGAGCTTTGGCAACCAGTTACGGTGGATGGCTAAGGCTTAAGCGCAAAAACCGCCTTAATTAGCCATCATAGCCTTTGCATTTTGGAATAATCCGGCAGTATGATGGATCAACGCAACAAATAATAAGCCACTAACCCCGTCGTAGGGAGCGCATCCCTGAGGGCTCATTTCACATTTTATTGTATAGAGGGTAATCGAATGCTTCTCACACGCCGCGGTTTCGTTGGAACCTTGGGCCTTGGCACAGCTGCTACGGTCCTTACTGGAACATCCCTTCTTACAAGTATCGCCAGTGCGCAAACCCGCGAAGCTGCCATTAAAGGAGCTTTTGACGGCGGCATTATGCAGCTTAATCAGAACGAGAGTGCGCGTGGCCCCGGCCCGAACACTATGAAAGCGATACATGATGCTATCAGTAAGCGAGTGGGTCGAGGCTATGCGCCGGACTATATGCGCGAGCTGCAAGACAGTATCGCCAGCCATTTCGATATCGACACTCAGCATATTCTAATGTCGACAGGATCTTCCCCAATTCTACAGGGCACCACTCGTGCATTTTGTAGCGCGACTAAACCTCTAGTCACAGCGGCGCCTTCGTTCACCACATGCGAACAGATGGCGCGGCAAATGGGTGCGGCGGTAGAAGTAATTCAAGTAGACAGCTCTATGGGTATCAACCTTGACGCCATGGTAGCGGCCTCAGATGGCGCCGGCATGGTCTACTTATGCAACCCTAACAACCCCTCGGGCACAGTGCATGGTCCGGACGCGATGGAGCGGGCGATTCGTCAAATTCTAGCAAGGTCGCCGGACACCAAGATCTTAGTCGACGAAGCCTACATCGACTACGTAGACTCAGCGGCAATGAAAACAACCGTGCCGCTGATGAAAGAATTCAAGAATGTTATTGTTGCCCGCACATTCTCTAAGGCACATGGTATGGCAGGTTTGCGTATCGGCTACGGCCTAGCGCATCCAGATACATTGAACGAGGTGAATTTAGCGTGGGGCATGGGCGATGTGAATATGCTTGGGGCTATTGCTGCCCTAACAGCGTTTGAAGATGTCGACCATATTGCATGGGAGCGAAAAGAAAACGCCGAAATCCGTGGCTTTACCGTTGCGGCCTTAGAGGAAATGGGCTTTTCGGTGCCTGTATCTCACACCAATCATATTTTCCCTAACCTGGGTAGACCCGCCAGCGAAGTGAGAGCGGCCTGCATGGAATATAAGATTGCTGTGGGCAGGGATTTCCCGCCAATGCAAAATTCTAATTGCCGCATCTCACTTGGCAGCCGAGAAGAAATGGAACAAGCGGTTTCAGTGTTCCGTAAGGTGTTAAGCTAATCAATCGTCGAGCGCTGCTTGTAGCGCTCAAAAGTTATCAGACTAAAGAAACAGAGGAAGACGATATCGAGTAAAAACCTGCATTGCTCCAGTTTAAGCGCGCTATAGGTAGTTCCCGCCAAGAAGTTACTGCTGCAAGGTTTGCCAGAGAAACCTCAAGACAAATAGTTTAAATCAGTTTAGCCAACGCGAGGAGAGAACGATGTCAAAGAACGTCGGAATAGATAGACGCAATTTCATGAAGGGTGCAGGCTTGACCGCACTTGCCGGAGCCGCAGGCACCTTAGCAGGTGTCCCCAACCTTGCTTCAGCTCAATCTATCAGTCGTATGCGCAACGGCATGTATGACTTCGATACAGTCTACAATCGAATCGGCACCAACTGCTCCCGCTGGGATAGTCCGCCGAAACGTTATGATGCCGGTAAAGTGCGCTATGCCATGGGCGTCGCCACCATGGATTTCGAAGCCGCTCCTTGCATCACCGAGGCATTAACCGAGCGCATTCAACATCACAATTGGGGCTACATGAGCAGCACCGATTCTCTTAGAGACGCCATCGTTCAGTGGAACGGTGAGCGCCATAACTTAGATCTAGATCCGGCCTCAGTCGTGGTCTCTGACGGCGTCTATCCTGGCATCATAGCGGCGCTGCGCAGCTTTGCGCCCAAGGGCAGCAAAGTACTCATGCTAACCCCAACCTACGATGGCTTTCCCTATCACTGCAGCCATACTCAAGTAGAACAAGTGCAAAGCGAGATGATCTACAAAAATGGGACTTACCAAGTAGATTGGGCCGACCTCGAATCAAAAATGACCCCGGACACCAGTGCATTTATCGTCTGTAACCCGCAGAACCCCACTGGCAATGTATGGTCTCAAGAAGATTTATTGCGTATCGGCCGACTGTGTCTGGAGAACCAAATTGTCGTACTGTCAGATGAGATTCATTCCGACATCGTCCGTGACGGCCACCAGTATGTCCCATTCGCGAGCCTGCCAGACGAAGCCGTGGTCAAGAATAGCATTACCTTCAATGCCATCAGCAAGACCTTTAATTTGGCCGGCATGAAGAACGCTTATTTCTACACCACCAATCCTATCCTGCTTGGTCGTATAGCGCAGCACCACCGAGGCGATCTCAGCACCTTAGGAGTTGTCGCTAACGAAGCAGCCTACCGCCATGGCGCCGAATGGTTCGATCAGGTGCGCCCCTATTTGGATAACAACCACACGCTGGTGGAACAACATGTTGCGAAAATGCCGGGGGTGAGCGTCACCAAAGCTCAGGGCACTTATCTTGCTTGGCTAGACTTCACGCCAATCATGGAAAAAATAGGCGCCGCCGAAATGGCAGCTTCCCATGGCAAAGCCAGTCCAGAGCATTACTTTCAAGACTGGTTGGTCGAAAATGCCGGCGTCTACCTAAACCCGGGCGCCAACTATGGCGCCGGTGGTGCAGGCCACATGCGTATGAACCTCGGCTCCTCTCGATTTGTAGTACAAGAATCCTTGGAAGCCATGGCGGCGGCATTCAAAAAAGCCTAAAACCAAAATAGGGAGTTGAGGCAATCTCAACTCCCTATCATAGTTATCCAACCATCCAACCATCCAACCATCCAACCATCCAACCATCCAATTATCTAAATACCCAACCAACTATCCAAATATTTAGCCATCTATCCAGCGCTCTCACCATCTGCAACCGCTCGAGTTGAGATAAACAGTAGCTCCTTTATACTCTCAATACTCCTATACTCTGAGCCACCCACAAAGGACTCACAGATGACAACTTTTTCCCCGTTGGCAGATCAAATCGCCAAGACTCTAATTGCTACCAAACAAACTATTTGCGTTGCAGAATCTTCCACCGGAGGATTAATCGCTGCAAACCTGTTATCGGTGGCTGGGGCGTCTGCCTATTTTGTAGGTGGTTCCGTGGTCTACTCTTTAAAATCCAGACATGCGTTTCTTGACCTCGATCGAGCGGCGACTAAAAACCTAAAGCCGCTGACTGAAGCCATGGTCCTAGAATTTGCCAAGGCCGCGAGGCGTAAACTACAGACCACTTGGGCTATTGCCGAGCTTGGCGCTGCAGGCCCATCCGGCACTCCCTATGGTCATGCAGCAGGCACTAGCGTCATCGGAATTGCCGGGCCAATCAACGCCACAATAACGCTGCAGACCGGCAGCGCCGAGCGAGCCGAAAATATGCTCACATTTACCCACGGAGCATTGCAGCTGCTTGTGGCTACACTTGGGCAGCAACCCCAATAAGAGCAAACAAACCAACCCGTCAGCTGCAGCCATATCAAACCTAGGCTTTACCAACTGTAAGCGAACTATGCAGCGGCTGCCATTAAGGTGGGCGATAGGGCTTTTGTAAGTTATGCTAGGCCAACAAAAATTCGGCTAAAACATCGTTACCCGATAGGAGATTATTGATATGGATTTTGAAACACTAATCCGCACCCGGCGCAGCGTGCGCGGTTATAAACCTGATCCGGTTCCACGCAAGATACTAGAGGAAATTTTCGATGTCGCCCGAAGCGCGCCGTCTTCAATGAATACTCAGCCTTGGCATTTGCATGTGGTCACAGGTGAACCATTGGATCGCATTCGCAAAGGCAACACCGAGCGTATGCTAGACGGTGTGAAGCCCACAAGAGACTTCCCTACCAACGAAGGCTATGTTGGAGTGCATCGCGACCGCCAAGTTGAAATTGCGGTCCAGTTATTTGAAGCAATGGGCATTGCCCGAGACGACAAAGCAAAGCGCCAAGACTGGGTGATGCGCGGGTTTCGCCAGTTTGACGCGCCGGTGTCTATCGTCCTTACCTATGACAAAATCCTCGAGCCTGCGGCTATTGCTCAGTTTGACTTAGGCGCCATTTGTCACGCCATTGTGCTGGCGGCGTGGGAGAGAGGGTTGGGAACGGTAATCAATGGTCAGGGGGTTATGCAGACCCCGGTGGTGCGTGAGCATGCCAATATTCCTGATGACCAAAATATACTGACCTGTATCGCTATGGGCTATCCCGATGACAGCTTTGTGGCCAATGACGTGAAATCTCGGCGGGCGCCGTTAGAGGACTTTGTGCACTTTGTCGGGTTTGACGACTAGGCTTAGACGTCATACTTTGGTCAGTCGCCGCTAAGCTGCTTTATCTCATCCAAACTATAGCCTAGCGCAGAGAGCACGTGCTCTGAGTGTTCTCCCAGCTTTGGTGCCACAGTCGCCGGAATTTTATCGGCGCCAGCTACCTCAAAAGGGCTGTTTATGGTGGCCATGGGGCCAAACTCAGGATGCTCCAGTGGTATCACAATGTCGTTGTCAATCTTCTGCTGATCACTGGCCGCATCGGGGTAGCTTGAAACCACTGCATGAGGAATGTCTGCTTTAGTTAATTCATCTGCCCAATGAGCGGCTGTTTGTGAGGCAAAGGTGTCAGTTAGCTCTCTTATTAGAGTTGGCATGTTGTCGATTCTAGCGGTTTGGTCAACGAAGCGAGGGTCTGCTGTTAGATCTACTCTATTGAGCGCGGTGCACAAACGCGGCCAATCTTTATCGGCGTTGAGGATACTTAACCGTATGAGCCGATTATCAATTGTGGGGTAGTGTAGCGAGGTAAAATTATAGGCGTTGTCCCGCGGTCTTTTTTCGCGGAACACAGCGCCAGCCAATTGCGCCTGCAGCATGACCGCATTAGACCAAGCACCATTGGCCAATAGCGAGGTTGAAACTTTGCAGCCCTCGCCAGTTGTTTGGCGTTGATAGAGCCCGGTCATGATTGCGGCAAACAGTGCCATGCCGCTGGGGTGGTCGCCAGAGCCGTAGGGCCATTGACCTAACCAACCTTCGAATGGGAAAACCTGGGTTTCGATACCGGAGCGTGACCAGTATGCCACGGTGTCGTAGCCGGGCTTGTGAGCTTCGGCGCCTTTTTCGCCGAAGCCGGTAGCTAAGGCATAGATCAGCGTAGGGTTGAGTTGGCGAATCGTCTCATAATCTAGCTTAAGTTTGTCCAATGCTTTAAGTCGGTAGTTGGTGATCAGTACGTCTGCATCACAAATGATTTTACAAAATGCG
>JBLGBD010000139.1:0-8403 GCA_047617585.1 Pseudohongiellaceae bacterium
GTCGAATCTCTTCGATCAACCGCTGTAGCTCGGCCTGATTCATCTCTAGTTGCTCAAGTTCGTCAGCGCGGGTTTTGATTCTGCTGCGCAGCTGCGCTACTACGGTTGCGCTGTGCTGCCGTGCTGCCAGCAGATCGCCGCGCTGGCTGGTCAACTGCTGTTGCTGCAGATTAAGGTCAGATACGCCTGCGGCAAGTGCTGCTTGGTTCTGGGCGATGGCCACTAAGGTGGTTTCAAAGGCCTGAATCTTCGCCAGCTGCTGGGCAGAAACGACACGGGCGTAATAGTTCAAGCGCGAATCGCGATTCAGCGTGTTTTGGCTCATAAGGCTTTTAAGTGGGTTGGCTGTGCCGCGTTTGTAGACGGCACGGATAACTGTGGCGGCGCTTTGTGCCTGATCTGCCTTTTGGTTTTCAAGCGAGGCGGCGTGGGCGCGAAGCTCGCTTAGCTGCTGGGTTATTTGGTCGATATCTAGGGTTAATTTTTTGATCGACGCAGAGACTGCTGACAACGCAGCTGCTGCTTCTTGCTGGGCGGCCTCTTCGACTGAGGCTGTTTGATTGGCGAGGCTCAACCAAGACTGTATTTCCTCAATGGCAGTGCCTACTGACTGTAGTTCAGATTCGGCGGCATCGCTTTGCCTGGTTGACTGGGGGGTGGCAAGCGCCGACAACATGCTAAAAACTAGGCCTATCGCTAACTTTTCACTCCAAGACATGGGCTTTCCTAGGCTCGTCTAATTAGCGTTCTCGAAATCAGGGTTTAGCTTTGTCACCAAGACTTTGCCAGTCATTTGAGCAGGGACCGGCAGGTTCATTAGAGTTAAAAGCGTCGGTGCAATATCACTTAAGCTGCCTGCCTGGGAAAAACTATAGCCGCTGTTGCCTACGTATATCAACGGCACCGGGCCATTGGTATGTGACGTTAATGGCTGGTTAGTCAGCGGGTCTAGCATTTGTTCGACATTGCCGTGATCTGCAGTAATCAGCAGCTCGCCATCTGTATCTAATATAGCCTCTACAATTGATTTTAGGCAGGTGTCCACCGCCTCTACGGCTTTTACCGCGGCGGCGAAATCGCCGGTATGGCCTACCATGTCGCCATTGGCATAGTTGCAAATAATCGCGTCGTATTTCCCACTGCGAATAGCATCGACTAGATTCTGGGTTACTTCAAAGGCGGACATTTCGGGTTTTAAGTCGTAGGTTTTAACCTTGGGCGAGGGAATTAAAATACGCTCTTCATTGGCAAAAGGCTGTTCGCGGCCACCATTGAAAAAGAAAGTCACGTGGGCGTATTTTTCTGTTTCTGCAATTCGCAGCTGAGTTTTGTTTTGAGCCGCTAGGTATTCTCCTAGCACGTTGTCTAAAGTAGCCGGCGGGTAGGCGACCGTTGCTTCTATGTCGGCTGCGTATTCGGTGAGGGTGATGAAATCCCCCAACAACGGCCGATTGGTTCGATTGAAACCATCGAAATCATCATCCAAAAAGGCGCGGGTAAGCTCGCGTGCTCTATCGGAGCGGAAGTTCATAAAAACAACCACATCGCCGTCTGCGACGACGGCGGCAGAGTTTTTGCTATCAACAATAGTGCTGGCCTGCACAAATTCATCGTTTTCATCGCGGCAATAGGCCGCTGCTAGTGCGGCTTCTGCTGTGGCAAACTGAAACTCAGATTCGCCTGCAGTGAGCAAGTTGTAGGCTGGTTGGACCCTTTCCCAACGATTGTCTCGGTCCATGGCGTAAAAGCGGCCACAAATCGAAGCAATACGGCCTTTGCCTGAATCCCTGAGCAGTTTGTCGGTGGCTTTAAGCGAAGCCATGGCGCTACGTGGCGGCGTATCGCGGCCATCAAGAAAGGCATGAACGAAGATTTGGGGTGCGCCCCGAATGATGGCGAGCTCGATCATTGCATTAATTTGATCTTCATGGCTGTGAATGCCGCCGGGGGATAACAGGCCGAATATATGCAGCGCAGTTTCGCTTTCTGCTGCTTTATGCGCCGCATCCACAAGCACGCGGTTGGTGTAAAAGCCTTTGTCGGCAATGTCTTTTTCGATACGGGTAAGGTTTTGATAGACCACTCGGCCGGCGCCAAGATTCATATGGCCCACTTCAGAATTACCCATTTGCCCGGCTGGCAAGCCAACTGACGTGCCAGAGGTATCGATAAGGGTATGGGGTTTGGTCTGCCACAGGCTGTCCCAATTTGGGCTGTTGGCCGCAGCAATAGCGTTGCTTTGGGTCTCTTCGCGATGACCCCAACCATCAAGGATAAGCAAAAGGGCAGTTTTCTTTTTGTTCATATCAGCTGTCATAGTCCGGCGTAGTTGGATATCAGTTGGATGTCAGTTGGATGTTAAGTCGATGATTGGTGGTTGTCGGAACCACAATATTATCCTTTAACGGGCTATTTATAGCGAGCGAATCGCAACCAGTGCCTTCTTTAGCGCAAGCGGTGCGTGTATACTCCCTGCCTTTTGCGGCGGCGGCCTCTGACGCCGCTTACCTAGTAGGCCAAGATCAAAACTGGCCCAATTTGTAAGGTAAATGTTTTAAAAATGGCACAATTCGTAGAATTTATTGGTAACCATTTGATCTTAGCGAGTCTTTGGCTGATCGCGGCCGGGGCGATTTTCTTCTATCACCAGCGTACGGGCTCCAAGGGTGTAAGCCCCCAAGGCGCGGTCATGATGATCAATCGTCAAGACGCTGTGGTGATTGATATCCGGGATAAAAAGGATTTTGAAACAGGGCATATTGTTGATGCCATCCACATCCCGTTGATTAATTTAAAGAAGCGCGCAGTTGAGCTCAAGAAGCATAAAGCTAAACCAATAATTATCGTCTGCAAGCTAGGTCAACATGCTGGCGAAGCTGCAAAAATATTGGCGGAAGAAGGCTATGAACAAGTGGTCAAGCTTTCCGGCGGTATGGCTGAATGGAAGTCGCAGTCGTTGCCACTAGTTAATAAATAAACACATAACGAGAAGCCGCGCAGCAAGGCGATAATTTTGCCCAACCTGCAAAGCACTACCATTCAAGATCTGAAAATTAACAGGAAGAATCATGGCCGAGAACGATCAGCAAGCTCCAGAAGCAACGCCAGCAGGGGCAGAGCAGCCCGCAGGACCACAATTTGCGCTGCAAAGAATTTACCTCAAAGACTCGTCTTTTGAATCGCCGCGCAGCCCTGGAGTGTTTCAAACTCAGTGGAGCCCTAAGATCAACTTTGATATCAAGACGCGCTCTAGCAAGATCCAAGACGGTGTCTTCGAGGTGGTGTTGGTCTTGACGGCTGAAGCTCAGATAGAGGAAAAAACGGCGTTTCTGGTTGAAGTGCACCAAGCCGGCATCTTCACTGCGAAAGATTTTGCTGATGAGCAGTTAGAACAATTACTGGCGACAGTATGCCCGAATATTTTGTTCCCTTACGCCCGTGAGGCGATCGACAACTTGGTTATTAAAGGCAGTTTCCCTGCTTTGATGTTAGCGCCTATTAACTTCGAGGCTCTATATTTGCAGCAAAAGCAGGCAAACGCGGCCGAAGCTGCTGCAGCACCTGCAGCTGAGACAACTCAGTAGCCTTTGGCCTTACGCACCGGCTGAAAAACCAAGCTGGCGCCACGCTTCAAAGACCATCACCGCAGCCGCATTCGACAGATTGAGGCTGCGGCTGTGAGGCAGCATGGGGATTCGCAGCAGGTTTTGCGGCCCCAGCTCATTTCTTACATCTTCAGGTAATCCGCGGGTCTCAGGCCCAAAAATCAAGAAATCGTCTTTGGCGTAGGCTATTTGATCATAGCGTTTCTCACCCTTGGTAGAGATGCCAAAAAACCTCGATTTGTTGTTAACTTCCACAAATTCACGCCAATTTTCATAAATTTTGATGCCTGCGAATTCATGGTAGTCCAAACCCGCGCGGCGCATGCGTTTGTCGTCTAACTCAAAACCAAGTGGCTTAATTAAGTGCAGCTGTGAACCTGTGTTTGCAGCTAAACGGATGATATTTCCTGTGTTTGGGGGTATTTCTGGCTGAAAAAGGGCGATATTGATCAAAATTTAACCACTCAGTGAAAGATTGCTGTAATGTCTGCCGCTGCTGTTTGCCGAGAAAAAGCGAGCGGCAGATTTGCTACAAGATTCGGTTTTTTCCCTGTTTTAGCCCGTAATCTTGTGAAGTCCCGTATGCTTTTGGACTTAAATAGGGAACTTACCCTAGTTTATCCCGATTTGTGCTCTATTTTGTTTTAGAATTTAACAACTTAAACGATATAAATTAAAGGTTCTTCTCAAGTTGTGCCTAGCTGCTCCTGTCTGCTTAATTAGAAATATCGGGAAAGCAGGGTAGAAAGCCAGAATTCGATTTACTGAGTTTGACCTTTCGAGGTCGCAATAGGAAATACATGCGTGCTTAAGTTTTTGAAAAAGAAGCCTAAATCAACCGGTCGAGTGGGATTGATGATGCAATCCGACCTGTTGACTCTCGCCTACATGGAAACGCGAGGTGGTGCTCCTTTTCTCAATGGGGTTGAGCAAGTGGCTTTGAACTATAGCAAAGATGCGAGCGCCGCACTTGGCAAGCTGGTGAAAGAGCGCAACCTTGAGGGCACTCAATGCAGCTTTGTGCTCAATCCCAAAGATTACAGTTTGCAGCTGGTTGAATCACCCAATGTGGAGCCCGATGAGCTGCGCGCAGCGGTACGCTGGAAAATCAAAGACCTGCTGGACATGAAACTCGACGATGCGGCGATTGATGTGTTTCAAGTGCCTGAAGATGCCTACCGCGGCAAAGAAATGCTTTACGTGGTGGCTTCCATGAAGTCGAAGGTCAAGTCCATAGTCGACTTGGTCGCCGAAAGCGGCCTTGAGCTGGCTGTAATCGACATCCCTGAGCTTGTGATGAAGAATATTTCATCGGCCTTCATTGATGACGAAAACGGCATTGCGCTAATGGACCTGCGGCGAACCGGCAGCACCATGAATATTACTAAGGCGGACGGGCTGTACCTGACTCGCCGCATAAACACCCAGCTTGACCCCGATGTTATGCAATCGCCTGATTGGGAAATGCTGAAAGACCGTTTGGTGTTAGAGATTCAGCGCTCTTTGGACTACTACGAGAGCCAGATGGGCAAGAGCCCTATCAACAAGATTATTCTGACTAGGCGGCAGCACGATTCAGATGCAATGGCGGCAAGCTTAAACGAGTTATTGGCAGCCAATGTCGGCGTGCTAGATTTGGCGGCGGTGCTCGATAGCAAAGAACAGCTAACCCCGGAGCAGCAGCAGATTTTTATGCCGGTAATCGGTGCCACACTGCGCGGTATCAAAAAACAAGTAAAGGCCACCGATGACGAACAGGTAGCGGCGTAATGAAGCAGCAAATTAATCTTTACTTGCCTGAATTTAGGGTAAAAAAGGATTCAATTTCTACGCTGTTGATTAGTCAGGTCGTGGGCGGTGTTGTGCTTACTATGCTGGTGATTTCTATCTTCGATATTTTCACTCGCTGGGAGTTGGGAGGCGAGCTTGATCGTTTGCAAGCCTCACTGGTTGAAGAGACGCGCAAGACCAGTCAGCTCGACGAGCAATTGGCTCGGCGCTCTCAGAATTCAGAATTAGTAGATCAGTTACGGCGCGCCGAGTCACGGCTAACCGCAAGCCGATCTATCAGGGATTTTTTAAGCGAGACGAAGCTGGGCAATGTGACCGGTTTTTCCGAGTATTTTAAAGATATCTCGCGGGCGTCTGTCGATGGCTTGTCAGTGCAGGATTTCGAGATTTCTGATGGCGGTGATGGTGTCAGAATAATTGGCGAGGTGATGGACTCAGCGTTGGTGCCACGGTTTGTAGACAACATCGAGGCTGGCCAGAGTTCGCTGCGCAGTCAGCGCTTTAGTTCAAAAATTTCTAGAGCCGGCGCGGAAGCGCGGGTGTTTTCATTTGAGTTGAGTAATCAAAGTGAATGAACAGCTAAACAGACAAATTAAGCGCTTCACCAAGAGCCTTAATGGTCGTAGCCAAACTGAAAAGTTAATGGTGTTGGTGATTTTGGCGGTTGGGCTGATCTTGGTTTACTTGGAGGTTTTTTACGATCCCATAAGAGCGGAGATCGCGTCTTCACGAAGCCAGATTAACAGTGTGCGAGCTCAAATTTCGTCTCAGCAAACTAGCTATGCGCAAAAGCTTGCGCAGAGCCAAGAGGATCCGAACAAATTTGCCAATGACAGATTGATTGTTGTTGAGCAGCAACAAGAATTGTTGCTATCCGAAATTTCAGCATTGGCAGGTGATCTAATAACACCTAACCAGATGACCGCGCTGCTTACCAATGTGTTAGCTAGGCAAGTTGGGCTTGAAATGATTAGTTTTAACAACGAACCGGTGAAGCCATTGCGCGCACAGATTGCTGAAACAGGGCAAGACGCAGCAGATGTAGGTCAGGTGCTGGCGGTGTCCAACAGCATCTCAGGTCAAGTATACGAGCATGGCTTAACCATCGAATTTGAAGGCGACTTTTTCAACACTCTGCGTTATTTGCGGTTTTTAGAAGGCATGACAGGTAGTTTTTTCTGGGACAGCATAAATTTTAGCCAAAGCGAATGGCCCACTGCGAAAGTGACACTGATGATTCACACACTCAGTGCAGATGAGGGTTTTATAGGTGCATAAATTGCTGCATAAATGGCCGCGTATATTGCTGGGTAATATGTACTCGCTTTTAACTGTGGGCATAGCGTTGGCGATAAGCAGCACAGCATCTGCGGACATTATTGAGGGTGAAGAGCTGGTAGATCCAACTCGGCCTCTGATGTTTGCTACTAGCCCTGCAGCGGCTGCCGATTTGGGGTCGTTGTTTAGAAACATAGTGCCGGCCAACTTTGACATAAGTTTTATCCGGGCCAGCAGCGATAACCCAATTGCGGTTATCAATAATCTGCAGGTCACTGTGGGCGACGTTATTGGCGGCGCAATTGTTTCAAGCATAGGTAGAGACAGTGTTACTTTAATAATTAATGACGAAGAACAGATAATTAACTTATACAAGACCAGCGTTAAAAGCGCCGTAATCTCGCGCTAAGCTTGGAGAATGTTTTTGTTTACCAGTTATGAAGTACAGTTCTTGTTTAACAAGCCTACATTGGCTGCGCTAAGCTGCGCGTTGCTAATTTCCGCCTGTGCAACTCGTCCAGCGACTGTGCCCAACACGGAAATCTTGGTAGAGATTCAGTCAACTATGGACAAGGCGATTTTGGCCACAGCGCCGCCGCCAAGTGACGATTTATCTGCTGAAGACACTGATCTACTAAACGAGTTAATACCGTCTCTTTCACTTGATGAAAACTTACTGGCACCTATTGAGCCGCGGATCTCCATCAGTGCTCCCAATCTGCCTGCTGATATCTTCTTTAACAGTTTAGTGGCGGGTACCGATTATGGGGTTGCGCTGAGCGAAGATGTTGATGCCACGATTAATCTGAGCCTACCCAATGTAACTATCGAAGAGGCAATGGATACCGTTGCCGAAATTTACAATTTAGATATAGAACGTAAAGGCAATATCTATACAGTGCGTCCTGGGGGTCTGCGGACTCGCCAATTCTCCATCGACTATTTGAATGTGCAGCGTCAGGGCACATCGAGTATGCAAATCAACAATGGCGGAGGAGGCGGTCAAGGAGGCGGTCAAGGTGGAGGTCAGGGTGGACTCGGTGGCGGACTTGGTGGCGGACTCGGTGGCGGTGGTCTCGGCGGACTCGGCGGACTCGGTGGCGGTGGTCTCGGCGGAATCGGCGGAGGCTTAGGTGGCGGAGCGGGCTTAGGCGGTGGCGGCGGGGGTGCTGGCGGTCAAGTTTCGACCAGTACCAATACAGATTTTTGGTCAGACTTAGAAACTGCAATCTCAAATCTTTTGGGTGTACAAAGTAGTGGTGGTAATTCAGGAGGCGGGCAGGCTGGCGGGATATTGGGTGGCTTGGGTGGTGTTGGTGGTGGTTCTGGAAATCAGTCAACAGTTACTGAAGAAGGAAAGAGTGTCTTGGTACAGCCTCTCACTGGCATTGTTATAGTTACAGCTTATCCTTTTGAGCTAGACAGAATAGAGAAATTCATCAATGCTGCGCAAGAAGCTTTGCAGCGCGAAGTTATTATTCAGATTCAATTTCTAGAAGTTGTATTGAATGAAGGCTATCAGCAAGCATTGGATTTCAATACTTTTGGCAGACAAGCCAATGACCCGGTGACAGGCTCAGATTCTTTCCGTGGTGATTCCGATGGTTTGCTTGGTAGTGCCAATGATCAGGCATTGCAATTTTTAGGTGCTGTCAACGGTATCGAAGGCATTGCCAACCCGTTGCAGTTCAGCACCAACTTTACTGACTTTGAGGCTGTATTCCAGTTG
>JBLGBD010000140.1:0-8393 GCA_047617585.1 Pseudohongiellaceae bacterium
ACTTAACGGTCGGGGTTCCTTAATTTATTGAATTTGAGCTGTCTCCGGTTGGTTTTAAGTTGTTAAGTTGTAGCTGTCCCCTGTTGTACTCTAGCGTCTTGGAAAAAGGCCGTAGCACTATAAGTCGGATTAGTGTTAGTTTTTACCGAATTGAACGACTAACTTGTCAATCTCTTTTAATGAGGTACCTCGATGCGCCATGGTGGAAAAATTCTAATTGATCAATTGAAGATCCAAGGGGTTGAGCGGGTATTCTGTGTTCCTGGCGAAAGTTATCTCGCGGCACTTGATGGGCTTTATGAAAGCGGGATAGAGACAATTGTTGGGCGTCAGGAAGGTGGCGTTGCGATGATGGCTGAGGCGCATGGCAAGCTGACTGGAACGCCGGGGATCGCGTTTGTAACTCGGGGACCGGGGGCTACTAGTGCTTCAGCAGGAGTGCATGTCGCCTTTCAGGACAGTACGCCAATGATCCTTTTTGTGGGGCAAGTGGCAAGCGATCAGCGTGATAGGGAGGCTTTCCAAGAAGTTGATTATCGTCAAATGTATGGACCGCTAGCTAAATGGGCTGCTGAAATTGATCGAATTGACCGCATCCCCGAATATGTCTCACGCGCATTTCATGTCGCTGTATCGGGGCGTCCAGGGCCAGTGGTTTTGTCGCTTCCCGAAGATATGCTATCGGCTACGTCGGATGTGCTAGATGCCCTCCCGGCCAATCCGGCCCGGCAAATGGTTTGTGATGAAGTGGTCAGTGAAGTTATTGATCGTCTTAAAAGAGCTCAGCGCCCCTTTGTAATTGTCGGAGGCAGCGGCTGGAGCGCTGAGGCGGCGAATAACCTTGGTGACTTTGCAGCAGCACTCGGCTTGCCCGTCGGGGTATCTTTTAGATGTCAGGACTACTTGGATAACAGACATCCAAATTATGTTGGCGATGTTGGAATCGCGCCTAACCCCGAACTGGCAGAGCAAGTTCGAAACTCTGATTGCCTTTTGGTTTTGGGCGCGCGCTTGGGCGAGATGACGTCGAGCGGTTATAGCCTTTTTGACATACCAAATCCGAAGCAGAGCCTAATCCATATTCACGCGGATGCAGATGAAATAGGACGTGTCTATCGACCTGAGTTTGGGCTCGCCTGTCGTGCGGCTGATTTTTTGGCCCGCGCCGTTGTTTTGACAGAGGGCATGACTCAGCAATCGCCCGCTGTAGCGCGAAAGAGTTATGAGGCTTGGCAAGAGCCATTACCGACTCCGGGTGCAGTGAAGATGGAACAGGTCATCCATCATCTCTCCCGAGTCCTAGCGGAAAATGCAATTATTACCAATGGTGCCGGAAATTACGCGGCTTGGCTGCATCGTTATTTTTGTTACAAATCCTACCGAACCCAACTTGCGCCAACCTCCGGGTCCATGGGCTATGGCCTTCCTGCGGCCGTTGCCGCCAAATTAAATCACCCAGACAGAGAGGTGATCTGCCTCGCTGGGGATGGCTGCTTTCAGATGACGATGCAGGAATTTGGTACAGCGTTTCAATATGGTGCAAAAATAATTGTCATCGTGGTCAACAATGGAGTATACGGAACAATTCGCATGCATCAGCAGCGTGACTATCCCAATCGCCCGTCAGCCACGACAATGCTCAATCCCGACTTTGCGGCCCTTGCAACTTGCTATGGTTGCAACGGCGAAGTGGTCACCCAGACGCAAGATTTTGAAGCTGCATTTGCCCGTGCACAATCCTCTGAAATATCCACAATTATAGAGCTTAGGACGGATCCGGCAGCTGTCTCTCCGCGCACACCGATTGCCTAATCTGGCTTAGAGCGCTAGCCCGGAGGTTCAACCTGACCCTAGGATTCCTGTAAAACTACTGGATATTTACTCTGACCCCGTTTATTACGAGTGACCTAGTAGATTTTTGGAATCACTCGTGACGTTCTTTGTTGATAGGCCACGTATTCCGGACCAAGTGTTGCAGCCAGACCTTTTTCCTCAAAGTGGATGCCAAGCAGGGTATAGATAGTCATACCGACAGAAAAAACCAGGTGTCCTATGCTCATGCTGGGGACCGCCCAGAAAGCCATCAGCAACCCAAGCATCATGGGGTGACGAATCCAGCGGTAGAACAGGCGTTCAGTAAAGCCCACCGAGTTGTATGTCTTTTCGATGAAATGCAGCCAAGTCTGACGTAGGCCAAACAGGTCAAAATGGTCAGTGAGGAAAGTCGAAATTAGCACCAGTGTCCAGCCCAGGCCGAACACGCCCCATAGGACATACGTCAGTATAAGGTTGTCAACCTGCCATACGATACCCTCGATTGGCTGCCAGGCGTACATCAAAACGGCGAGCACGACAGATGAGGCCAGGACATAGGTACTGCGTTCAGTATGGTGCGGAATGACGCTGGAAATCGCCTCTTTAAACCAGCCTCGGGCCATAACGGAGTGTTGGACGCCCCACAAGAGCAACAGCGCAAAGTTTACCAGTAGGGCCAAGGCGACATTCATGCCGGCCGCGGACGAAAGTGTTTTCGGGACTAAAACCTCGGCATTGAAAGCAATCAGATAGAGAAAAACGCCAAAAAATATCAAATAGCTAGCCGCGCCGTACAACATCACTAGTGCTCGCATAAAGGAGTTCCCCACGCTTCATTTTTATTATTCATGCCGTGCGCGGCATGCTGAATTCCCTACTTTATCTAGGGTTATACTCTCAATATCACTGATATAGAATGTTTTTTTTACATTATCTAAGCAGATCGGCGCAAGCGGCGATTAAGGTTCATGACGGATGGGTTAAAGGATATCTGTAACGTCCGGTTTGGTCTAGATGCGGCCTCTTTTTCATGACGTCTCAGTATCTGTCGTAAGATTGCTTCTAAGCTATAGAAGAATCGTTAGTATTCGTTATTGCTGCACAGGCTAAATATGGGAAGTAGGGCATCTAACAGAGTCTGCTGCGCTCTTTAGACACTATTTGTGTGCGAACGAATATCAATGTTTTGACGCCGGGAAAAGTGTGCAAGCACTAAAAATAAGGGTGTAAGCAGTGTGCAAGCAAAAAAATGCGCTATCAGAACGAATATATTCTGTAGCGAATTGATTTAATTAGACAAAATGGTTTTCCCACAGGGACTCGAACCCCGGACAAACGGATTATGAGGCAGTGGAACTAAGGGCCTTCTGATTCTGTAACTTGAAGAATCCTAAGAATTTCTTTCAGGCCCACCCTCCAAAGCCGACCGAAACCGAACCTATTCCGAACCTGCCTGGGGTCGGTTGGTTCACCGAACTTGGTAAGTGGAAGATTCCAAACGGGTTTCAGTGGCCGAATACCGAACTGAATCCGAAACGGATTGGAGGACAGCTTTCTAGGCCGACCGAAGGGGGGGGGGTGAAAACCTGCTGAACTGAAAAACTGAAATTCTAGCCAAGAGCGCAACTTTTTATAGAGTAAAGGTGGGGCGTCAGCATTGCGAATCGAATGGCATGGAATTTAAGGACCTATGTCAATTTACTATTTTATGAGTGTCCCTAAGAACCCGAGGGAGAAGTTATTACTTCTTAATCTCTCTGCGCTTACGCGCCCATTGATAACAGACAAGCCAAGTCTTGTAAGCCAATTCGGCTATCCATCGGAACGCGGGGTGGAGCAACAAGTTCGCCGCTTTGCTATAACGTGTATGCTGCCAGGCACGCACATTTGCCTCCAGCCCTTTTAGCCAATTGCCATCTTCAGTTCTAAGATGCAGTTCCGTGCGCAGCGCAGATTGATGTTGTACTGGCAGCGTAGAAATTGGCAATAGCTCTAAGCCATCGTCATGATGCTTCGCGAGCCTTGCCATTTCCGCGGTGCAAATTGGGCAGGTGTCGTCGAAGAAAAGTGTATCTTTATCCATGCTCAATATACGTGCTCTCGCAGCATCTGGATGTCATCTTTTCAATACGGCGCAGCCGTGCGGACCTATAGGGATTCCAAGTCAGCTAACAGCTGTTCACCCTTCGCAACTATCTTCTCCTGTTCCTGTGATGAATACTTGCGCCATGTGCTGTAGGGGAACGCCATTCGAGGGTTACCTGAAAAACGGTCTTTGTTTCTATCAATAAAGTGCCAATACAATGCGTTAAAAGGGCAGGCATTTTCTGTGGTCCGTTCTTTAACGTTGTACACGCAGCCGTTACAGTAATCGCTCATTTTGTTGATGTAGTTACCGCTAGCAGCATAAGGTTTGGATGCTATTAAACCCCCATCGGCAAACAGCGCCATGCCCCGTGTGTTGGGCAGTTCAACCCATTCTATTGCGTCAACATAAACACCCAAATACCACTCGTCAACTTCATTGGGTGCCAAGCCAGCTAGTAGAGAAAAATTGCCAGTGACCATCAAGCGCTGTATATGGTGGGCGTAACTGTAAGTCATGGTTTGTTGAATGCTTTTGTTGACGCAATTCATTTTTGTGTTGCCGCTCCAGAACCAGCTAGGAAGAGGCCTGTTTGCATCGAGTGAATTTGCTGCTGAATAATCTGGCATATTCGACCAGTACATGCCGCGCACATACTCGCGCCATCCTAGGATTTGGCGAATGAAACCTTCAACTTGTGCGAGGTTAATCTCTCCATTCGAATCCTCGAAAGATTGAATTGCAGTTTGAATTACCTGCATTGGGTGTAATATTTTCGTGTTCAGTGAGAAGCTTAATCTTGAATGGTACAAACTCCATTGATATTCGCTATTCGCAGTCATCGCATCTTGATATAAGCCAAATCTCGACAGGCCAAATTCACAAAAATGCTCAAGTAGCTGTAGCGATTGAGTTTTGTCTATAGGCCATAGCAAGTAGTCATCAGCTACCCCTATTGTCTTAATCTTATGCTTTTCTAAGCGAGCTATTACCGCTCGAGCATCATTTTTGAAGATGAGCGGTTCTGGAATTTCAGATAATGATTTTTTTGAGAAAGATTTTCGGTTCTCTTTGTCGAAATTCCAGCGCTCGCCTAAAGGGCCATCATTGGTCATTAGAATGTTAAAACGTTTGCGCATTTTTCGATAGAACATCTCCATGCGTACGCTAGTGTTTGGTTTAAAATAGCTGGGAATTTCTTCAACCGGCACCAAAAAGTGTTCACTATCTACTTCTTTCGTAGTAATGCTAACTTGACTGGTCAACTCCTGTAATTGACTAAGCAAGCGATGCTCATCCGGCCGCTGGTACTCGAAAATAGAGCAGCCACTTCTAGTTATGATTACCTCTACAAGCTTTTTCAGCGATACATATTCTGCGGAGTCATCGAGCGTCAGGTGTAGTACTTTATGGCCGCGGCTTTGGAGTGATTTGGAGAATGCTTCCATAGCCAAAAAAAAGGCGCACACTTTTTGTACATGATGGCGCACATAATTAGTTTCTTGCGGTAATTCAGCAATTACATATAGAGTATCTTCGCATTTATCTGCATACCATGAGTGGTTAGCATTAAGTTGGTCGCCAAATATCCATCGTAGGGTTTTTGTCTTGGGCAGTTTATCTAGAATCATGGTTTTAGTAAGAGGGACGACTTTCTATTAGTGAATTTTAATGGATGTTTGTTTTTCTTTGCTTTCTGTTTTTTGCAGTAACGAATGCTTGTGGCTACTTGTTTTTTATTGAACAAGAGGTTCTCTCCAACACTACCCTCTCTTATTCTGTCGAATCTTGTATTGAGTCTTACAATATCCGCGTAATACTTTGGGATCACGGAATGCAGTGTGTTTAGTAGCCCGTCCGCGAACCCGCATGCGCCAATTCCTAAAAGATGCTAATTTCAACTTGTGTTGCATTATTTGGATAACTTCTTTTTCTCCGAATCCAAATTGCAGTTCAATTGCTTCAAAAGGGGTTCTATCTTCCCAGGCCATCTCAATAATTCGAGACTGTTCATGGAGTGGCAATCGACAAAAAGTATCTATAATCATTTTTAAGTCACAGAAAAAGCAAGGAATGTCAGCTATGAGCCAGCTTACGATATGAGCTTCGATAGATAGTAGACTTGCGGAAAACTTTTTATTCCTTATTAGCTACGCTTCTCCTACGCTAAACTTCAAAGAACAGATTACTTGTGCTTGGTCGGGATAAAGGAGGGCGCTTCCAGCCTTATGTTATGACTAGGC
Source organism: Pseudohongiellaceae bacterium (assembly GCA_047617585.1). Lineage (GTDB taxonomy): Bacteria > Pseudomonadota > Gammaproteobacteria > Pseudomonadales > Pseudohongiellaceae > UBA9145. Next base: position 6,145 of record JBLGBD010000140.1, read on the forward strand.
TGATGCGTTAATCTTAGTAATTCTAAGTGGCTTGGCGCACAGATTGCTGAATTAGCGCGGGTTAGGGTAAGCGATAAGAAGGTTTTATGCCGAGGCCAACGGACTCTCAAAATCTATAGTCCGTCGCCCCAAATCATAAGTGATTGAAAACAAATAAAAAATGGTGGGCCCACAGGGACTCGAACCTAGGACAAACGGATTATGAGGCAGTGGAACTAAGGGCCTTCTGATTCTGTAACTTGAAGAATTCTAAGAGTTTCTTTCAGGCCAAACCCTCAGGGCCGACCGAAACCGAACCTCTTCCGAACCTAGCTGGGGTCGGATGGTTCACCGCAATAAATAGGGTTAGAGTAAAAATACGGGATTTTTTGAAATAGAAGAAGTTAGGCGACGGGGCGGACCAACTTGCGAGAGCAAGTTAGCACAGCCGTAGGCTGGCCAAAGGCCGAGTGCAGTGGTGCGAATACGGGGTTATCGCAGACTTAATCAGTCAGTTTCACAGCAGAGGTAAGGCGAAACTGTACTGGGTTTTCATTGTGTAATGCCAGTGAGATGGAATACCTCTCACCAACAGCTAACAGCAACGGTACGGATACCACTCCATCAGCAAACACGCTTGCTAGATTGGAATTCGGCTGCGCAACTGTTACTGCTGAGTCTGCTGTGAACAAAAGACTTTCTGCATCGGTGAGACTCAATATTACTTCATAATAGACTCCCTCAACTTCAACACCTGTAAGAGTCAATTTCTGATTATCTGAGTCAAAAAAAGAAGCGCGGTCGGCGCTAAGGACAGGATTGATATTGTGTGAATCGAGAACCAATATTCTGTTTGCAATTGTTGTGCTGATCGTCGTTAGAGTATCGGCTGCGACACGTTCTCCGCTGTAACGAAGTGCGTAATACAGCAGGCAGCTCTCCGCAACATCCTCCCGATTTGGATTGTCCCTTGCATAAGTCGATATAAAATCTGGGTCGGTTGTTTGTGCGCTTATCCAACTGCTGGTGTTGGCAATTCTGGAATCTAGAGACGTGTGGCAGGCTTCATGGAAGATTGTCTCTTCGAGCCATTCGCCGTGGTAGCCAGGTGAGTCGGTGTGTATGAGGATGTTGTTGTTCCCACCGCCAAAAGCCTCATCCCCTTTATGGATGGTAACAGTCAGCACATCAACTCGTAATGCGAGAGGCAATTGCCCGATTGCATGTCCGTAGAATGCGGCCTTGCTAGCAGCCTCGATTGCGCCGAACTCTGGGTTGACCTGAATTTCTACCGTTCCAGTATCGGAGTAGTACGCATTGAACAGGAGCGCATCGATGATACCAGAAACATTAGTGCGCCTATCAAAAACCTGCCGCGAGCCACTACCTGCGTCTACAACTTGAACGAAGGTGGAAGGATCGCTCGGAAGTAGGATGTCAGGGTCGACAAAAACGGTGCCAGAATAGGGGGGGTCTGCGATAGCAGGCATGCTTAGCAGCATGAGAACGAATACCTGTAAGCCTGTTTTCATTGGGTACAACCTAAGAAGTTGAGGCGGTAACCGCCATCCGTGTTGCGTTGCTAGCATAGGAATGTAGGGATCAAAATACCCTGATCCCTCTAACTAATCTAGTATATTTAACAGAATGTTTTATGGTATTGACAAGATAATTGGACTCCCCTTACTTCTCAGGAATTGAAGGGGAGTCCAATTATCTTGTCAATACCCTAATAGTTATTATGAGGCCATATGGCCTCATAAATGGACTGTTAGGCGCGATCAAATCCTATCCACATATTAAAGTAAGGTAATTCATGAAATCACTAAACAATAAAGTTGCTATCGTTACAGGATCGTCGCGAGGAATAGGCGCTCAGATAGCAATAACACTAGCGGAGGCTGGAGCAAGCGTAGTTATCAATTACTATAGCAATCAAAAACCAGCAGATAAAGTTGTCTCTGAGATTAAAGCTAATGGTGGCAGTGCCATAGCTATGAAGGCAGACATAAGTAGGCCTGAAGAAGTTAAGCTAATGTTTGATTCGGCGATTAGCCAATTCGGTAAAATAAATATTCTTATTAATAATGCAGGTTCGATTTTGTATAAAACAATTCAAGATACAACGGATGATGATTTTGATAAGATATTTTCTGTTAATGTGAAAGGTACATTTAATACACTTCGTGAGGCCGCTTCACGGCTTGAGAATGACGGGCGTATTATTAATTTGTCCAGCTCTACGACCCGCCTAATGCTACCAACATATG
>JBLGBD010000141.1:0-8389 GCA_047617585.1 Pseudohongiellaceae bacterium
GGTAAGTGGGAGGGTAGGTAGCAACCCAGGGTGGATCATTGGAGTTTTGCACAAAGCCCGAGCCGGGGTCGGTGACCTTGGGCAGGTCTTCATAGTCGTGCAGCTCGGTCCATAGGTAGTCTGAAGAATCCCCCGGCACATGCTGTGCCCAGAAATCTCTGGAGGCATTTTTACGTTTTGGTAAAATGCCGTTGTCAATGTATTGAATGTGCCCGTCTTTGTCGGCATAGGTGATATTAAATGTAGGCACCTGGTTGCGAGACATTACCTCTTCGAACTGCTCAAAGTTTTCAGTTTTGAGCATGTCGAAATATTGCTCCAGCATAAATGGCCTGTCTAACCCTGCGACCCTTAACGCTACCCAGCTGCCATTGGGTGTTTCAAATACCGGACCATGCACCGTGGAATATAGAGTGAAGGCCACTTCGTCAAGATCACCGTTGGCCTGCTTCACTTTGTAAGACACCTGCTGGGTCTCAAAATCAACCACATCGCCATCGAACTCATAGCCCTCGCCGCTGCGGTTTATAAGATAAGTCGTGGCGCCCAGCATGCCATTCACTGTGTTGGAGATTCCCATGTGCTGATTGAATGCAAACCGTATTACAGGCAAACCAACTTGGGTGGCCCCATACATCTCAAAACCCGGCCCCTGCATGTGGGCTTCATAGTAGGTGAAAAAACCGCTGGCCCAAGGTAGATGAGGATTCTGCAGTAGCAGGGTGTTTCCCGACTCAGACTTTGCCGGTGCGACGGCCCAGGTATTAGAACCAGCCACGCCCTGCTGAAGCGAAGGGTTTGGCGCATTACCATCAATAATCCGGTTAGGTGACGCCACGTAAATATAGTTCATCAGGCGGTGGGCGTGGGTCACAACGTCTTCACCCGTCACCGGGAGAACTACCAGCACCTCAGGGTCTATGCTCTCGGGATGCTCTTGGGCATAAGCATTAATACCTGCTGCGAATGCATCTAGATTTTTCTTGAATGACACAGACTGCTGCGTATACCAGTGCTTGCCTCGAGCCGGCACATCGTTGCTTAACAGCCAAATATCGGTCTCGGCATAATCGACTCCCCAGTACTGGGCGCCTTTGCCTCGGGCCTGACCGAAAAGCCGAAGCAATAGATCACCGTGGCTCTGGGCCTGGGCCCAGCCAAAACCGTAAAAGGTAGAGGACTCATCGGCGCCAAAAATATGGGCTACACCGTAGTTGTCCCAAAGAATTTCCGTTTGCCCACTGACCTGCCCATAGCTGCTTACTTGAAACCCAGTGAGCGCCGTAAAACACAAACTCAACAGGGCGAATTTTAATGTCGGGGAACTGGTTTTTTTCATTGCCTGACTCTCGTAATTAAGATCATTTTCTTAGGTTTATAGCGCGTATTGACCGAACATAAACCGGTTACTCACAACAATCAATGAACATTATTCAACGCACAAATTAAGGGCATGCCAGTCAGCTAGGCTGCGCCAATTAGAGTCGTTTGCCGTTTAAACACACTGATTTGGCGTCACTTTGCTCATAAAAAGCCCACCCCGCCGCTGGGGATTTATTCAGTGCTGTAGTAGTCTTAGCACTCAATAGGTGAGCGACTAGGTTGCTCATAGATCTTTCAGTAAATTATTAATTAGGTAGGCCAACCATGCTATACCAACTAGGTGACATTGCTGTTCAAGTAAGCGGTGAAGATTATTTTGTTGCAGACAACGCAACTGTCATTGGCAATGTAGTTTTAGAAAAAAACGCCAGCGTCTGGTTTAACGCTGTCATCCGCGGCGACAACGCTCTCATTACAGTAGGCGAAAATTCCAATATCCAAGATTGCTCGGTCCTGCACAGTGACGAGGGTGTTCCCTTGAACATCGGCAAAAACGTCACGGTCGGCCATAAAGTCATGCTCCATGGCTGTACCATCGGTGACAACTCACTCATTGGCATAAACGCTGTGATCTTAAACAATGCCAAGATAGGTAAGAATTGTTTGATCGGCGCAAACACACTCATCCCAGAAGGCAAGGTGATTCCCGATGGCTCATTAGTTATGGGGTCACCCGGCAAGGTGGTGCGCCAGCTAAGCGAGGAGCAGCAAGCGCTGCTGTTGTTAAGCGCCGATGTTTATGTGAAGAACTTCAAACGCTACAAGCAGGAGTTGAAAGTGGACCCGCGCGGTTAACCCGGGCCCACCTGATACTAGTTTATTGCTTTTATTACTTCACGGGTCAGATCCCAGCGATCGAAGCCTTGGCGGCCGTAATCCAGACCCCTGCGTACAATCACCAAATCGTGAGTAGGCACGACGATAGTAAATTGGCCACGATTACCCGCAGTAGAGTAAGCATCCCCAGGAACATCTTCTCGCCCTTCGGGTACCAGCCACCATTGGCCACCGTACATCCCGCCACGGTCAACGGTCGAAGGCGCAGGGGTTGTTACAAAGTCTATCCACTGCTGGGAAAGCAAGCGCTCACCATCCCACAACCCATTTTGCAGGTAGAGCAAACCAAAACGTGCCAGGTCTCGGGCATTGGAGTACACCTGGCTGCTCAGAATGAAGTCGCCAAATCGATCAGTGCTGACCAAGGTATTGCGCATCCCGATTTTGTCCAGCAGTGCCTTGCGGGGAAATTCAGCATAGGTTTTTTCGCCGCCAAGGGCCTGCTTCATCGCGTAGACAGCAAGCAAGGTATCGTAGTTTTCATAGTCAAAATGAGTGCCAGGTTCCCTGATCAAGGCGCGGCTACGGGCGCCTGTCACTGAGCTAGCGCCGGCCCAATAGGAAAGCCCTGAACCGGTGGCATACTCCATCCGGCTGTTATCGATAGTCTCCAGCCCGCTGCTCATATTCAACACATGGCGCAGAGTAATCGCGTTACGCGGGTCAGTCTCGGCATCAGCCGTTTCTGGATACCAGCTAAAACCAAGTGGCGCGTCGAGCTCCATCTTGCCTTGGTCTACCAGCATCCCAATCAGGGTTGTTGCCATACTCTTGGCAGTTGACCAGGTTCTAGTGCGCGTGCGCATATCAACCCCAGCAGCATAGCGCTCAAGGACTATCTCACCTTTGTATAAAACCAATAGGCTGAGGGTATTCTGTTCCGGGCTTGACCGCTCAAATGACCAATCCGATGCAGCCTGTAGCGCGGCCCCATCAATATTTGCCGGCAATGGCTTAGCTTCGACTCGATCACCGTTTGGCCAAGGGATGCGCGAGGCATCGCCAGGGGGCAGTGGCAAAGTTAATTCAGGCAACCGATCTATATCCGCAAGAGTTTGATCAGGCGGCAACACGATACAGCCGATTCCTTGTCTGAACACCGCTCGCATAACAGGTACCGCGCCAGTGGCGCCCACCTCTACCGCTTTTAGATTCCATACAACCGTATAATCGCCACCATCTGCCGTGCCAACCGGGTCAGGTAGAAATGCCAATTCGTCCTTGAATACTTGTTCTAAACTACGATTGGAGGTAAACAAGCCGTTGCACATGAACACTGCTTGCTGACCGCGAGCGATCATTTCTCGCTGATGCTGCCAATAATCATACTCTTCTTGCTGCTGGGCAGATGCGGACACTACAAACAACAGGCTCCCCAAAACAGCGGTCAGTGAAAGGCTCTTCATGGTTTGACTCTCCAAAAGTGAAGTCGAATTAGTTAAGCGGCCACTATAAATGGTTTGTGGCGAAAAGGGGAACTGTCCTAACGAGGTTTTTGGCTTAGAGGGCATCTAGACTGGGAAACAATTGAAGGCGCACGAAATTAGATAAATGGTAACGCCAACGCTCTGCCAACAGCACAGAGCGTTGCCGTTTAGTTAAGCTTACTGGACGCTATATTTTGTAAACGCCCCGCCCGCCCAACTCAGAGAGTTAGGGCCTTCAGCGGCATAGACATTGCCGTCTGCGTCTACCGCCACGCCTTCCCCAGCCGTGCCCTGATAAACCCGGTCATCGCGCTCAAACGGCGGGATGAAAGCGCTGATCTCATCACTATCTATGTGGCCAATTCTAACCCCATTGCGCCACCCCACATGATTGGTTGGACTAGACTCCGAATCAATCGCATACAGCATGTCGTCCTTGGTGATGAATAAGCCGCTAATGCGCCCATACATATAGCGTGATTCTAAGTAGTTACCTTCCTGATCGAATAGCTCGATTCTATGATTACCTCGATCTGCCACCCATAGCCGACCTTTGGAATCGAACGCCATGGCATGGGGAGTTCGAAACTCACCGTGCTTAACGCCGATCTGACCCCATTGTTTGAGCCGGGTACCATCTGGCGAGAACTTAATAATGCGCGCCGTGGCGCCAGCGGCTAGGCCTTCGGCCATTGCGTCATTGCTTGTCATGCCCTGGCCGTTGTGACCGTCGGAAACAAAGATACTGCCATCTGGCGCTGTAATAACATCATTAGGTTGATTGAACTGATTAGGGCCGCTGCCCGCTGAACCTGCAGTGCCCAAACTCATAAGCAGCTCACCTTCAGGACTAAACTTATGCACTTGCTGGCCTTTGGTTTGCGCTTCGTTGTTGGCGAAATCAGTGACCCAGACATTGCCATCGGCATCTACATGAATGCCGTGGGGAGTCATCATCAGGCCACCGCCAAAGTTGGCCAACACTGCGCCGGTATTGCGGTCGAACTTAAAAATTGGATCGACCGGATTAGAATCGCAGTTGATTGGCACACCGCCGCCAAAATTACCGGCACCGCAGCGCTCGTACGCCCAAATATGACCATCAATAGGGTCTATATCAATCCCAGCGGTAGAGCCCCACTCGCGGCCAGCCGGCAATGAGCCCCAGTTAGCCATTACGACCGGTGCAGGGTTTGGCAGCCCAACACCCGAAATGGGGTTGCCATCTGCCGCGGGCATAGTGCTGGAAGCCGAAGATGGGGCTTGAGAACAGGCGGCAAACAGCACTGATACGGCGGGTACTAGCGACAACAATAAAACACGAGATTTACGCATAGGAACTCCTTGTTAACATTATTATTTTTAAGTGAGTGTGATCAGGATAAGAGCATTGACGGGGCAAGTCCACCTATTGGTCTACTCTACATTGTCCCCTCTCTGCCGGCCACTTGATTAAGCACTACCCAAAAAGCGCCATTGATGACGCCGCAACAAGTGCAACTAAGAAAAGGGAATGGCAGAATAAGGCCATGGCAAAACTATACTTTTATTACTCCTCCATGAATGCAGGTAAATCTACCGCGTTGCTGCAATCCAGCTATAACTACCGTGAGCGGGGCATGAACACTTTGATCATGGCACCCATGATCGATGATCGCTACGGCGTCGGCAAGGTCGGTTCTAGGATCGGACTTGAAGCCGACGCTACGCCTTTTTCCGCAGAAAATAATTTGTTGGAGATCGTAGCCAATGCGCACCGGATCGAGCCCTTGCACTGCGTGCTGATCGACGAGGCCCAATTTTTAACCCGCCAGCAGGTGTATGAGCTAGGCGAGGTAACCGACACGCTCAACATTCCGGTGCTGGCTTATGGCCTGCGCACTGACTTTTTAGGTGAGCCATTTGAAGGCAGCAAATACCTTCTTGCATGGTCGGATAACCTCAGCGAAATCAAAGCAATCTGTCACTGCGGCAGTAAGGCTACTATGGTGGTTCGGCTGGACAGCAGCGGCAAAGCCATTACCGAAGGATCACAAGTAGAGATCGGGGGCAATGACCGCTATGTGTCTATGTGCCGAAAACACTTTAACCAAAGGCTGCGAGCAAGCTAAATTATTCGGAGACGTAATGAAAAACTCTAAGAGCAATCGGCAATCTGGTTTCACGAGAAGAGAAGTATTAACTGGTGCGGGCGCGCTACTCGGCTCAAGCCTGATTCCTCAAACTCAGGCCCAGAGCTCCAGATCGGCTGCTGCACCGGCTAGCGCCACTACAGTGTTCACCAACACCACCATCGTAACCAATGACAGCAGCCGGCAAACTTTACTTAACACGGCGCTCGCCATAAAAGATGGCCTTATCGCAGCCATTGGCCCAACGGCCGAAATAGTCGCTCAATTTCCAGCAGCCGAGATCATCGACGGCAGCCGCAAAGCGCTGCTTCCAGGTTTAGTGAACTGCCATGCTCACCTCGATGCATCTGTAGCCCGCGGTTTTAACGAAGACTTTGGTTTTCCCAATAGCCTGCAGCTGGAAGTGAGTCCTAACAGTTTAATTTCCAGCGAAGAAGCTACCATTATGTCCGTCGTGGCTGCCCTTGAGGGCCTTCGATCTGGCACCACCACCATGGTAGAAAATACCGGCGGCATCGCAAGAGACGCTAGCGCCTTGGCAGCAACCGGCCAACGCTGGGTGTTTGCCGAATCTGTTCGCGACATCGAAACAGTCGATGGCCCGATGTCGCCGCCGCGCTTAGCTAACAGCGTTCCACCCACCTTTTCTGACCGTCTGCGAAACGAAGGAATGCAGCGCATAGCTGATCTGCATAGCCAATGGCATGGCGCCGACAATGGGCGCATCAGTGTATTTCCAGCTGCCGCGCTAACTGAACTGTCTTCACCGCAGCTACTGAAAGATGTCCATGACTTCGCCGAACAACACGACCTTGGCTACACTATCCACATGACCCAGTCTGTTGCTGAAGTTGAGTTTATGCTGCGCTATCACGGCGCACGACCCGCTCTGTTTCTTGATCGCCATGGATTTCTGGGGCCACGTTTATTTGCCGCCCACGCCCGTTACTGCGACAGCACTGAAATAAGCGCACTGGCTAGAACCAACACCATTATCACTCATCAGGCAGCAATGGCAGCCAACCGCGGCGTCAATCCGCCAATCACGGCACTTCGCGCCGCAGGCTGCCGAATCGCCCAAGGCACTGACAACAACAATAACGATATGCTCCATGTGATGAAAACCGCAATCTCGATGGAGCGTATTCAGCGCAATGATGAGATACCCGGCACCTTACCCCAACCGGAAGATATGCTCCATGACGCGGCCATGGGTGGCGCCGAAGCTGTAAAGCAAGCGGCAAGCATTGGTTCACTTGAGATTGGCAAGAAAGCTGACATCTTGGTCCTAGATAGAATGAAGCCTCACCTAACTCCCTCAGGCAGAATCCTCTCCGCCTGGATTCACAATGGCCAGCCATCAGATGTAGAGTCGGTGTTAGTCGAAGGCAAATTCATCATGCGCGACCACAAAGTCCTCACCGTCGATGAGGCCGCCATTATGGAACAAGCCTTCGCTATCAGCGAACGAGTTTGGGGTCGAATGCTGCAAAACGGCGCCCTACCCCTACCCAGACTCTAACAATCAAAGGGGTAAGAGTAACTTGAACACATGGAACACATGGAACGCTGATAAAAACAGTAGGTTGACGCCGCAGCATTCGAATTCTATGGCCGCAATTCAACTGCCCCGTGGTCATTGCAATGCCCCTCTCTCGATCAAGCTAAGCACTTTAATGACACAGGTTACACTGGCGAAACATCAGATAATTCGTTACTTTACTCTTCTATCAGCGAACCTATCATCACCATGAATAACAATGCACTCAGTTTAGCTTTTATAATCGCCTGCCTCTCCTGTCCCGCCATTGGGCAGGTAGGGCAAGCTGATCTGTACGATAATGCAGGTGAGTTTGCGTTTGTTCGCATTCAATATGACAGTTACTACGGTGGCGGCTTTTATGGTGGCCCATGGGCTACCGATTTCCCAGCGGCCGATGAGAATTTTCTGCGCGGTGTGGCGCGGTTGTCTAATGTTCGGGTGCTGGAGAAACCTCTAGTTCTGCGCTTTGATGATGATGAGATCTTTAACTACCCGTTCCTGTATGCCCTCGAGATGGGGCGCAATGGCGGTGTTTCACTGTCACCTCGGGAGGTGGAAAATCTGCGTGAATATTTATTGCGAGGTGGCTTTCTGCTGATTGATGATTTTTGGGGCCAACGCCAATGGGATGCTTTCTATCAAGATTTTTCCCAGCTGTTTCCGGACCGGGAAATTATAGAGCTCGATTCCAGCCACGAGATTTATCATACCTTCTACGATATTGACGGGGCGCAAATGATTCCTGGGCGGGGCGGCGGCCAGGGCGAGCCGGATAATGCCAGCAATCACGCTATCCTTGATGACGAAGGCCGTGTGATGGTGCTCATTAATTGGAATTCGGACATGGGAGACGGCTGGGAGCACACTTACGATCAGTGGTATCCCACCCAATATGCCAATTCAGCCTACCAATTGGGCATAAACTATCTGATCTATTCGTTGACTCATTAAAACAACAAGCGCCCTCAGTTAAACTTACCACCCATGCTTTTGATCTATATTCACGATATATCGTGCTATTAACTTCGAAAGCTGTTAGATTCTCGCCCAGTTATCAGCAGAGGCAC
>JBLGBD010000142.1:0-8350 GCA_047617585.1 Pseudohongiellaceae bacterium
CCTCTGACTTTTTTACAATGTTTGATGTGCCGTTTCTATATGGCAACCCTTGGGGAGATGCCGAAGATGCCAACCAAGAACAAGTGGCGATCCTGTCAAAAGACATGAATGAGCAATTATTTGGCGGACAAAATTCTGTCGGAGAAACACTACAGATAGAAGGCAATACTTTTCAGATCATAGGGGTGATTAATGAATGGAATCCAGTTCCCAAGTTCTATGACGTTAATAATGGCGCTCTTGATACTGGCGAAGAAGTCTATATACCTTGGAGTTTGATCCTCAACTTAGAACTACCCAGAGCGGGCAACACCAATTGTTTTAAGGCCTTTGACGGAGAGGGGCTACAGGCTTTCCTCAACTCTGAATGTGTCTGGATTCAGTACTGGGTGGAACTCGCCTCACTCGCTAAAAAAGCGGATTACCTCAGTTTTATCAACGCTTACACGATGCAGCAAAAGCAAACGGGTCGGTTTGAATCTGAATTAAACAATAATCTGTTCGATGTTAACGAATGGCTAGTAGAACAAGAAATACAGCCCGATGAGACGCGCATTCTAGTGGCTTTGGCTGCCATGTTATTAGCAGTATGCCTACTCAATACCATTGGTTTATTGCTGTCTAAATTTCTGGGTAAAGCGGGCGAGATTGGAGTGCGACAAGCGCTTGGTGCACATAAAGGCTCGTTGTTTCTACAACATGTCATCGAAGCGGGTTTTATTGGGCTTCTAGGTGGCATTTTAGGATTAGGCTTTGCCGCACTGGGGCTTAAAGGAATTAGATACCTATTGAACGAAGATCGAGCGTTAACTGAGTGGATCCGACTTGACCCTGAAGTTGTTGCAATAACGGTGCTGCTGGCGATTGTGAGCACCATCATTGCTGGGCTCTATCCAATTTGGCGTGCATGCAATATCAATCCGGCGATTCACTTAAAAACCCAATAGAAGTTCAAATAAATTAGAAGGTAGCTAACATGGAATTCGGTCCAATCTTCCGCGCTTTAATGCGCAATAAACTCGGTGTTGTGCTCATAGCTGTGCAAATTGCGTTTACCATGACAGTGATTATCAATGCGGTGTTTATTATCAATGAGCGCTCTCGACTCATGGCTAGACCTAGTGGCATGGATGAAGCTAATCAGTTCTTCCTGTTCAGTATTGGTTATGGGGAGAACTTTCAAGAAGAGCTTACAGTACAAGATGACCTGGCGATGCTGAAGGCACTGCCAGGAATAGTAAATGCTTCCGTAGTTAACTCGGTCCCCTTAAGCGGAAGCGGTTCGGGCACGGCACTGCAGCTTACTGATGATGATTCACAACCAGATATTTTTGCGGCCATCTATCGCACTGATGAAAATGTTGTCGATACAATGGGGCTGGAGCTAATAGCCGGTGAAAACTTCAGCCCGAGTGACATGCGAACTAGGACGCAGGATCAAAAGACTACAGCCACTAAAACCATCATCACTACTTCGCTTGCGCAGGAACTATTCCCCGACGATTCGATAAACGACGCTGTGGGTAAAACAGTCTATATGCCGGGAAGCATACCCGTGCAGATTATTGGTGTAGTCGAACAGCTTCAGGCACCCTGGCAAGATAGTTTTAATGTGGAAAATTCAATGATCGTGCCAGAAAACGTTACCGATGGATTTTCAATTTATCTTGTTAGAACAGAACCTGGAGAGAGGGATCGACTTATGGCAGACGTAGAAGAAAGGCTAGCCGCATCGCCCCATAGCCGCATTATACGTGAGCTACAATCCCTCGAAAAAACCCGTATCGAAAGCTATCGCATTGATAATGCCATGAGCACAATACTATGGATTATCGTTGCTACCTTAATTTTCATCACCAGTATGGGTATTGTTGGGCTGGCAGTTTTTGGTATCAATAAGCGGCGCAAGCAAATCGGGACTCGCCGCGCACTAGGTGCAACTCAAGTCGATATCCTGCGTTATTTCATGCTAGAGAATCTTTTTGTTACCTTAATCGGCGTAAGCTTTGGCGCTGTCCTCACGGTGGGTTTCAGCATCGCCTTAACCACCAATTTCAATATGCCCACGTTGAGCTGGTACTATATACCGACAGGAATGGTAGCATTACTATTCTTGGGGCAGCTTGCCGTACTCGGGCCATCATCAGGGGCGGCAAGAACTCAGCCGGCTATTGCGACTCGCGCCACTTAAACAGCGCAGACTAGTCAGCGCTAGCGGTAAGTTGGCAAGACAACGGTTCTTGGGCCGATAAACAGTCATCAGCATTCCAGTGCTGCTGACGAACCCAATGCGCTCACATCAATCTATAGAGAGTCAATTCGAAAATTTTGACCTCAAGATCAGTTTTTGCGATGTAGTACCGGAAAATTATTGTCAGCTTAGCTATTATTAGGAACTAGATCACACTATCTTCCGGCAGGGTCATGATTGTTATACACAGTTTAATTAGAAACAGCGTCGCACTACTGACTTTATTCACCATCGCAGCATCTAGTTACGGTGCAGATAACGGCTGGCTGGCGGGTTTTTGTGACAGCGGCACCGGGGTTTATCGCTGGAACGATGGCAATCGTTATGAAGGCCAGTGCCGCAGCAATTTCTTTGAAGGCCAAGGCGTACTGTACATTAATAACGGGGATCGTTACGAAGGCCAATTCAGCGCCGACGCAAAGAATGGTAGAGGCGTGTACTTCTTCGCCAACGGCGACCGCTACGAGGGCAACTTTGTCAGTGGCAAACGTAATGGATCCGGTACTCTTTACCGCGCCAACGGTGAACGCTATGTGGGCAACTATGAAAACGATGTAAAAGCTGGCCGCGGCACCTACTTCTTTATCTCTGGTGACCGCTATGAAGGTGACTGGAGAGCCGATCAATTTAATGGCCAAGGCAGCTATTTCTTTATCAATGGCGACAAGTATTCAGGCCAATGGCAAAACGGTGATCAAACCGGGCGGGGCGTTTTCACTTGGGTCAACAGCAACAAGTTCGACGGCATGTTTCAAAACAACCAGCGCAATGGCATGGGGACTTTTACTTGGACCAATGGCAACCGCTACATCGGGCTTTGGAGAGATGGCACTCAGCATGGCCAAGGCACAAAATATTGGGCCAATGGCGATCGCTACGAAGGTCAATGGCAAGCCGACAAAATGAACGGTCAAGGCAAATTTTATTTCGTCAATGGCAACCGCTTTGAAGGCGGCTTCCGCGATGACGAAATCCACGGTCACGGCACTTACTTCTTCTCCAATGGCGATCGCTATGTTGGCCCGTGGGTTAGAGGCGAACGAGATGGCCCAGGCATGTATTTTGACAGCCGCGGCAATTCAAAACCTATGGAATACAGCGGCGGGCGCAAGGTTAGCTAGGCCCGCAGTTTGTAGCCTGTTTTAAACAGTGCAAACACCACAACAAGGCACGCTAGCATGAAAATGCCAACGCTTGACAAACTCACCAGCACATTTACTTCAGATATTTCGTAGAAGCTCCAGCGCAGCCCACTGACCAGGTAAAGCACCGGGTTCATGAGGGAGATTGTTTGCCACAGGGGCGGCAACATATCGGTGGAGTAAAAACTTCCACCAAGAAAAACCAGCGGGGTTACTACCAAGGCTGGCACCACTGAGAGCTTCTCGAAATTATCCGCCCAGATACCAAGAATAAATCCGAATAGGCTAAACGAGATTGCCGTTAACACAATAAACAGCATCATGATAAACGGGTGGGCGATTGTTAAATCGATAAAAAACGAGGCTGTTAATAAGATAATCATCCCCAGCAGAATGGATTTGCTGGCCGCCGCACCCACATAGCCCAAAATCACTTCTAAGGTTGAAACTGGGGCTGATAACAGCTCATATACCGTGCCCACAAACTTAGGCATGTAAATACCGAACGAGGCATTAGAGATGCTGTTGGTCAGCAAGTTGAGCATGATTAAACCCGGCACAATGAATGCTCCGTAGTTCACCCCTTCCACCTGATCGATCCGCGAGCCGATGGCTGCGCCAAACACAATAAAATAAAGCGACGTGGTAATTACAGGCGTCACAATACTTTGTACTAAGGTCCGCTTCATCCGCGACATCTCAAACTTATAGATAGCGAGCACACCATGGATGTTTATAAACTGCATCTTCCTGTTTCCTTGTTTGTCGAGACCAGTTGCTTAATTAGGATCACGCACTAAAGAGACGAAAATATCTTCCAGTGACGTCTGGGTGGTATTCAAATCTTTTATTTCAATACCGGCCTGCTTTAACTCATCCAATAGCCCAGCGATACTCGAATGCTCCACCTGAGCGCTAAAGGTGTAAATCAGCTGCTGGCCGCTTGGAGCTAACTCCAGTTCGAAATGATCCAACGAACTAGGTATTTGTTCCAAACTAGCCGTGAGCTCGAGAATCAGTTGCTTCTTCCCAAGTTTTGTCATCAGTTTGGTTTTTTCTTCAATAACAATGAGTTCACCGTTGTTTATCACCCCAACACGGTCAGCAATTTCTTCGGCTTCTTCAATATAGTGAGTAGTCAGAATAATAGTGACGCCGGTGCTTTTCAGTTCCCGTACTATTTGCCACATGTCTTTACGCAGTTCGACATCCACACCGGCGGTAGGCTCGTCGAGAAACAATATTTCAGGCTCGTGGGACAGTGCTTTTGCAATCAGCACGCGGCGCTTCATGCCCCCAGAAAGCGTCATAATCATTTTGTCTTTCTTATCCCACAGCGATAGCGCTTTCAGTACTTTTTCAATGTGCTGGGGGTTTGGTGCTTTACCAAACAGACCACGGCTAAATGACACTGTATTGAATACGGTTTCGAACGAATCGGTGGTGAGTTCTTGCGGCACCAAGCCGATCATTGCCCGAGTCTTGCGGAAGTCTTTTTCGATATCAAAGCCGGCAACGGTGACGGTGCCCGAGCTTGCTCGAACAATGCCGCAAATAGTTGATATCAGAGTGGTCTTGCCTGCTCCGTTAGGGCCAAGCAGCGCCAGAATCTCGCCTTTCTCGATATCCAGACTGATATTTTTCAGGGCCTGAAAACCGCCGCTAAAGGTTTTATTGAGATTATTTATCGAGACTATAGTGTTAGATGTGTCGCTCATGGGCTAAAGAGTATGAGACCTCACCCACGCAATATCAACGTTTGCAGGGAATTTTTGGTAAATCGGCTAATCGATAAATTTGAGCAGCATGGTAGACTAGCCGTCAGCATAAACTTTTAGTCTAGAGTGACCTATTATGAAAAAAACTCGAACTACTACTTGTCAATCACCCAAGCGACTTCTCGCCTTAGGCTTTGCTGCCGCAAGCCTGTTTTCTACAGCAGGTATAAGCGCCGAATCTATCGAGCCTGCACTGAACAATGATGAGCGAGCACTGGTGCAATGGCTAGACAGTGAAGAAGACAATATGCTGGAGCTGCTTGAACAGCTTACCAATATTAACTCAGGTAGTCTGAATAAAGCTGGAGTTGATGCAATAGGCCGCATTCTGACAGAACAGTTAGTTGAGTTAGGTTTTATGACTCAGCGTTTGCCGGGCGAGCTGATCGAAATGCCAAGCTGCCCAAACAGTAGCTATAACATTGATGTCACCGATCACATTCTGGCCAGCAAGCCGGGTAACGGTAAACGGTTGCTGTTAATGGGCCACATGGACACAGTATTCCCGCCCGACAGCCCATTTCAAACCTTCAGCCGCGACGGCGATACAATGTATGGCCCTGGTGTCGCGGACATGCAGGGCGGTTTAGTGGTCATGCTGTATGCCCTTAAGGCGTTGCAAGAAGCTGGTGAACTAGACGACTTAAATTTGTCGGTCTTCCTCAACAGTGATGAAGAAATTGGCTCGCTGTCTTCTCGTAAACACATCGAAGAGCAGGCCGTGCTGCACGACTATGGGCTAGTCTACGAATCTTCGAGCAATGACAGCTTAACTCGCCAGCGCAAAGGGTTAGGCCAGGCTCGGTTTGTGGTCAATGGCAAAGCGTCCCATGCTGGCGGTGCCCACGAGCAAGGCAGATCAGCTATCAAAGAACTGGCGTATAAAATAGTCGAGATTGAAAAAATCACTGACTACGAATCTGGGGTCACAGTGAATGTGGGTGTGATTAGTGGCGGCGAAGCCCGTAACACGGTTGCACCCTGCGCCGAGGCCTTCGTTGATCTGCGTTATCCAGCACCTGAACAAGGGGTTGATGCCGTCAACCAGTTCGAGCAAATTTTCGATTCAGTATTGAGCTACCCAGTAGACTCCGGTGAATTAAGCACCAGCAGTTGGACTAACCTGCACCGACCGCCAAAAATCCCAACCCCAGAATCCGACTATTTGCTGGAGAAAACCCGAGCTATTGGTAGGCTGCTGGGACAAGACCTTGCGGTAACAGACTCCGGCGGTGGAACCGATGGCTCACTTAGCCAGTCGGTTGGCCTACCCACACTTGACTCATTGGGAGTATCAGGTACTGGAGCTCATTCCAACCGCGAGCAAGCTCGAGTTAGCTCTTTAGTTGAAAGGGCCAAGCTCAGTGCAGTGTTAATTCATAGACTGTCTCGCGAATAAGTGTTTTCATCATCGGCAGCCCATAGAAAACAAATAAGAGGGCGGGAGCAATAATGAATCAGACAGCGAGCTCAACCGGCAGTGATGCTGATCAGCCTTTAAGCGCAGATCAAATCAAGCACGCGAAAGCGGCGAAAGCCTATGCATCCCCAAGGTATCGCTACCTTGTCCTAGGTATTCTCACTGCCACCTACGTCTCTAACTTTGTCGACCGCCAAGTAATCAATGTCTTGGCTTCATACATTATTGAAGACCTGCAAATATCCGACGGCCAATTCGGCATGCTGTCCGGCCTCGCATTTGCCTGCATCTACACAACTCTAGGGATTCCAATTGCGCGTTGGGCAGACATAGGTAACCGCCGCAACATCATCGCGATCTCCATAGGGATATGGAGCATCATGACAGCAGCCTGTGGCGCGGCGAATAATTTTACCCAGCTGTTTCTTGCCAGATTCGGCGTCGGCATTGGCGAGGCAGGAGGTAGTCCGCCGGCTCATTCCATTGTCTCGGATATCTTCCCTGCGGCCCAGCGTGCCACCGCCTTGTCGGTTTACTCCCTCGGGGTGTACGGTGGGATTTTAGTTGGCACCGTCGGCGGTGCTTATCTTGTGAGGTATTTTGACTGGCGCACAGCGTTTGTGGTGGTGGCAATTCCTGGCATTTTCCTCGCTCTGTTGGTTCGCTTTGTCATCAAAGAGCCGCCTCGCGGTTTAGCTGAAAAAAGAAACGATATGGCGCCTCCTGGCTTTGTCAAAGTCATGGGGTTTTTATGGGAGCGCAAGTCGTTTCGCCATCTCGCCTTCGCCTGTGCGCTACATGCATTCGTCACCTACGGCATCGGTAACTTCATGCCGCTTTTCTTAGGCCGCGTGCACGGTATGCCAATTTTAGATGTGGGTTGGTATTACGGTTTAATTGCCGGAGTCGGCGGCTTGGCTGGCACATTTTTTGGCGGCTGGATGTCCGACCGCATGAGCAATAAAACGGGCGATAAAACGTGGTATGTGTGGATTCCGTTTATCTCTACCATTTTAGCAATACCGTTTGCCTTGATCACTTTTTTAGTCATGCCAAGCGGTATTTCTGCCGCGTTTTCTTATTTTTTACCGGTATTCTGTGGCGGCTGGTATCTTGCGCCTTGTTTAGCGTCTACCCATTTCTTGGTGGGCATCCGAATGCGTGCCATGGGCTCTGCGGTACTGCTGTTTGTATTGAATCTGATCGGCCTAGGCTTAGGCCCGATGCTGACCGGCTATGTCAGTGACTGGCTAACCCCAACCTATGGCAGTGATGCTCTTCGTTACGCCATGGCCATTACGGTGCTAGTTAATGTTTGGTGTGCGCTACATTACTATTGGAGCGCCAAGACTATAAGGGCTGATTTCGATAGAGCGCCCCAGTAGTTAGATCGCGTCCAGTGCCTGATCGATTTTTGAAACAGGAATAACTGTTAAGCCCTTGATTGGCGTCTTGGGTGCATTGCCCTTAGGTACAATAGCACGGGTAAAACCGTGCTTTGCGGCCTCTTGCAAGCGTTCTTGACCACCCGGGACAGGACGGATCTCGCCGGCCAAACCAACCTCGCCAAACACCACTAAATCTTTCGGCAGAGACTTATCTTTAAAACTTGAGACTATCGCCAGCAGTAGAGCAAGGTCTGCGCTAGTCTCGGTGACCTTCACTCCGCCTACCACGTTTACAAAAACATCTTGGTCTGCCATATACATACCACCATGGCGATGCAACACCGCCAACAGCATGGCCAGCCGGTTTTGTT
>JBLGBD010000143.1:0-8309 GCA_047617585.1 Pseudohongiellaceae bacterium
GGCTGCAGCGTTCAGGGGCTTACCGCAGCTATATCAATCAAGTTATTCGCGAGCGCAATTTGCCTTTGGCCTTAGGTGCGCTGCCCCATGTGGAATCTTCGTTTAACCCTGGCGCTTATTCTAGCGCAGCGGCAGCGGGAATGTGGCAATTCACTCGGGCAACAGGCCAGCGTTTTATGCGCATCGATCATATTGTTGACGAGCGTATGGATCCCTATACGGCAGCGAATGCGGCCATGAGTTTGCTTGAGTATAACTATTCTGTATTGGGCGAATGGCCACTAGCACTCACTGCCTATAATCATGGTGCCGGAGGCATCGCTCGAGCAGTGCGGGAGACTGGGACCACGAATATTGAAACCATCGTCGCTAAGTATAAGGGCCGTGCGTTTGGCTTTGCGTCTAGAAACTTCTATGCCCAATTTTTGGCGGTATTGGATGTTGAAAATAATGCCAAGCAATATTTTGGCGATATTCGGTTAAACCCGGCACCAACATTCGTTGAAGTTGAGATGGATTCATTTATCGATGCCCAAGTATTGGCTCAATCGGTTGGGCTTTCACTTGAACAGCTTAGAGCGGACAACCCAGCCCTGCGCTCAGTAGTATGGGAAGGCAGTAAGCGTATTCCAAAAGGCTTCAAAGTAAAAATGCGCGAAGCTGCTGTGGGCAGCGGCGATTTGCTGGCCTTAGTCGCCAACGATTATAAATTTGCAGTACAAACACCTGATGTTGCCTATGAGATCGTCCGTGGCGATAGTCTTTCGGTTATAGCGCGACGATTTAATACCAGTGTGGCCGCGCTCACCTCTTTGAATCAATTAGCCAGCAGTCATCGTATTCAGATAGGTCAACGTCTATT
Organism: Pseudohongiellaceae bacterium; assembly: GCA_047617585.1. GTDB lineage: Bacteria > Pseudomonadota > Gammaproteobacteria > Pseudomonadales > Pseudohongiellaceae > UBA9145. The sequence goes on from JBLGBD010000143.1 coordinate 863, forward strand.
GTTGCCCCAGACAGCAGATCCGGGTCAGTTGGCATTTGATAGCAGCATAGTGGCTACCACTGACGGTCGCTATACAGTAAGACGAGGTGACACTGTCTCACTAATCGCTGCCCAATTCCGCACTACTGAAGCGCAATTGCTTGCTACTAATGGTATCTCTGATCGCAATCGTATCTACCCTGGGCAGGAACTGCGCCTGCCTGGTTATGAGGGCAGTGGCGTCCAGATAGCCGCAATTAATACCAATTCCACGCCGGTGCCTCCCACTGAAATGCAATTTCCCGACGAGCCACAGGGGCAGACCGCGGCACCTAGTCCAGCAGTCATTGAGCCTGAAGAGCCTGTTGAAATTTCCGCAGAGACAGCGATTGAACTAGCGGTAAACCCCATTGAAGACGAGATTTCATCGGCGGGCGTGCTTGATGGTGAGGAGGAGTTGGAATCAGCAGTAACCCCAAGTGAGCAAGTTGCTGTGGCGGAAGATCCAGATGCGGTTGAGAGTCGCACCAGTGAAGAGTTAAGTGAATCTCTTGCCGCGGATCCTTCAGACTATTCAGTGGCAAGTAATAGTACGATCGAAATTCAGGCCTCTGAAACATTAGGCCACTATGCGGATTGGCTAGAAATCAAAGCTTGGGATATTCGCCGGCTTAACTCTATGCAATACCGAGACCCGGTCATTATTGGCGATAGATTAAGGGTTAGTTTTGCCACCGTTAGCGCGCAAGAGTTTGAGCGTCGCCGAAGAGAGTTTCATTCGACTCTGCAACAGCGGTTTTTTAGCAGTTATCGCATTGTACAAGTTGAAACCTATAAAATACGCCGCAACGACAATATAGGTAAGATAGCGCGCGATCGGTATTCGACGCCAATCTGGCTGTTAAGGCAGTACAATCCTGAGTTGGATTTCAATCGAATTCAAATTGGGCAAGAAATAGACTTTCCTATTCTGGAAGCTGTTGGCGTGTAGACCCCTAACGCGTCTCAGCTTTTTCCTTCGCCAGCAATGTATTAAATACCTCATCGTACTTGGTTATGATTGCCGGGCCCATATAAGCGCTTAGATCAACCAATGGCGGCATGGCATTGAGGCTTTTGGCGGCAACCAGCCTGCTAAGGTGTTCAAGAATTACCTGAGCCGTTTTTTGATCGTCTGCCTGCAGCGGATACAGGTAGCGCTGAGGCAAATAGTCTGGATAGGCAAGGTCGTTAGGTGCCAGAGGAATACAGCCAGCCAGACATGCCTCCTGAACCGCCAAACCCTGAAAATCATGCAGCGCAGTGGATAAGACCACATCGCAGCTAGCCAATAGATCCGCATAATCTGTTTTAGACTCAATGTAGCCTATGCGCCCCAACGGAATTCCACATTGCTTGCTGTAGTTCTCCAGGCATTCGATCAATTTGGGAAACTGGGCTGGGATTTGTTTGAATTTCTCGCCAACCATATGCAACCTTATAGGCAATTTGGCCTCGATAAGCTTGCTCACGACCTGGTATAAAAGTTCTGGTCCCTTGTCATATTCCCAACGATGATTCCAAATAACTTGGAGAGGCCCTTCGGTTTTCCCAGCAATACTTGGCGCAGGTTGCGCTAGTGGAACAGGCACCACTGTGCTTTGCAAAAGTTGCTGATAGCAGGTGGCGGGTATTTTGTCGGGAAGTTTTTTGATCAGGGCTTCAGCGCCAGCTAGAAATGTGTGGCGGTTGTAGTGACTATTGAAGGCGATGTGATCCGCGCATAGTGCGGCATACAGCGGCACTAGCTGATGTTCAACATTGGGCCTGGTTTGGCGGTTGCTGGGATAGGCAAATTGGTTCTCATGGAAATATACCAAGGTAGGTATTTGCGCTAGTGAAGGGACGAACCCCCTCAATGCGCTGAGGTCAACCATGGATGTGGCTATTAGCAGGTCGTAGTCTTGCTCCAGCGTTTCTTTTTCAGTTAGGGCCCACAGCAAACTATTACCACGAACCCGCCAGGAAAAATGTCTAGGCGCTAGGGTTAACTGGGTCCAGCTGTCTTGCTCAAAGAGGCGCGAGAGTCGTTCCCGCCAGAGCCTGTGGCTAACAGCGTCATAGGCAGACAGGAGAAGTATTCGGCGGGCCGCTGTTTTCATTTAATGTGCTTTGCAATGCTCAGTACAAGCAGGTAGTTTGTGGTTTCGCTTAACCCTAGCTGGCGCATTGCGAGGCTTTCTATCAAGTTGAGAGCCGCAACTGTAACAGTCACCGTTGATTCACTCCAGAGGTCACTATGAGTATCAAGCTTTACGGATTCCCAATCAGTAACTATTACAATATGGTTAAAGTCGTGCTTATCGAAAAAGGCATGGCGTTTGAAGAAGTGCTGGCAAAACCCAGTCAAGACAGTGACTACTTGGCCACCAGCCCAATGGGTAAGGTGCCTGCTATTGAAACCGAGCATGGGTTTTTAACTGAGACTGGAGTAATAATAGATTATTTAGATGCGCTGGGTGAAGGCCCTAGTTTTTACCCAACCGATGCTTTTGCTCGGGCTAAGGTGCAAGAAATCATTCGCTACTTGGAGCTGTATATTGAATTACCGGCGCGGCGTTTGTACGGCGATGTGTTTTTTGGCCGTCCAGCCAGTGATGCAGAAAAAGAAGCTGCCCGAGTCGCGCTTGAAAAAGGCTTCAAAGCATTGGCACGTATCGCCAAGTATGAGCCTTACATTGCCGGTTCTGAGCCGACTTATGCCGATTTCTATTTCAGGTTTAGTTTTAACTTGGCTACTTTAGTCTGCAAGAAAGCGCTGAATTGGGATGCTCAGGGAGAGTACCCTGAAACAAAGCAGTTAATGACCCTGCTAGATCAGCGGGCATCAATCATCAAAGTAGTTGCAGACCAAAAAGCCTAAGCTTTTTTGGTCTGTCTACTGGGGTAGTTACTAGCGGTGATTGGTTCGTTCTAGGATGCCTTTGTTGGCGCTCATATCTAGAATCGTGTCGATATTTGCTTCAATGTCTTCTACCGATGCGCCCAAGCCTAAATCGACACCGACATTTTCACGCACATCGGCTGAATAGTAACGGCCACCTGCGGCCTGAATAATGCGCCCGTTAGGCGCTTTGTCGCTGCATAAAAACACCACGGCAGGGGTTACAAGCTCGGGCGCTAAGCGCTCGGCGCCGTCCTCAAAGCCCGGTAAACCAACAGTCATGCGGGTTGCGGCGATAGGGGCGATGGCATTGGTGAAGACATTATACTTCGCGCCTTCAAAGCGCAGTGTGTTCATAAACCCTACCAGGCCGAGTTTGGCTGCGCCGTAGTTGCTTTGGCCAAAGTTTCCGAACAGGCCCGATGTCGATGTGGTCATGACAATGCGGCCATAGGTTTGCTCAACCATGATGGGCCACACGCATTTGGTTACATTGAGGCTGCCAGTAAGGTGTACATCTATGACGGCATGCCAATTTTCAAGTTCTAGCTTAGAAAACGTCTTGTCGCGCAAAATGCCGGCGTTATTGACTACGATATCAATGCGGCCCCATTTTGCCATTACCTCATCCACCATGGCTTGAACTGAGGCCAGGTCTGTCACAGACGCGCTATTGCTCATCGCTATGCCACCTGCCGCGCGAATCTCTTCGGCGACTTGCTCTGCCGCTGATACAGACCCACCGACGCCATCGACGCCGCCGCCAAGGTCATTAACGACGACTTTAGCGCCTCGCCTGCCGAGCTCTAATGCATGCTGCTTGCCTAGCCCGCCACCGGCGCCGGTAACGATTGCGACGCGGTTTTCAAAACTTATTGTCATTGGGATTCCTCATTAATGTCAGATACTGCGAAATTGCGTTTGATCGCGGATTCTAAGCCTTGCCTGTGCTGGCTGCAAATTCAGACTCATTGTGCCTCAGCGCCAAGGGGTGGCTAGCTGACTAGGTCTTGCGCTTCAAGTCAGCTATTATTTGGGCTGAAGAACTAAATAGAGTGTTTGCAGCGTATGACCCTTATGAAACCAGTGCCAGCAGCCACCGTTGTGTTACTGCGAGAAGCAACAAAAACTCTAGAGCTTGAGGCACTGTTGCTGCTGCGCAATTCAAAGCTGGCATTCCATGGTGGACACTGGGTGTTTCCAGGGGGGCGAATCGATCAAGGGGATTTTGATTGTGAGGGCGGGCTTGAGTATCAGGCCGCTAAGCGAGCCGCGGTTAGGGAGACTTTTGAAGAAACGGGCATTGAAATTGACGAATCTGAGTTAGTCCATACGGCTCATTGGACTACCCCGCCTAATTTGCCCCGTCGATTTTGCACTTGGTTCTTTGTCTGCATCCTGCGAGATTCGGTGCCGGTGAATGTGGATTTTGCTGAAATTCTTGACCATCGTTGGCTAACCCCCGCCGCGGCGCTGGTCGCGGCTAATACGTCGAGCTTTGTATTACCAAGGCCGACGCTGGAGACTTTAAAAGATATTGAGCCTTACAAAACCCGATCGGCGTTAGATGCTCATTTGGCCCTCGGCAAGATTCGAGTTTTTCCCGACGCATCGCCTTTTTACAATCCCAGCGAGATGGGGTTAATGCTCAAATAAGTTGCTAAAACCCGGCAACATAAGGTCAAAAAAGGGGCGCAATGATGGCTTACTCCGACTATCCGATGTCGATGTTGGTTTGTCCTCAATGCATCGGCGAAGTCCTTGCTTTCTGTGGTTAGTTAGTGGGATAGTTAAGCTCGATAGGCTGAAACATAGTGCTTTCAGGTGCGGTAGGAATGCAGTGAATTAGCGAGCTTTGTAATTCGCCCATCCCAGTCCTCTTGCGAGGTCAGCCTGCCATGTTAAACATGGCTTCGCTGACTTTTTTCAGGATAAATCCCTCGCTGGGAGGCTAGCCATGTCAAATTACACTGACTCGCCCCCGGTTGGCTCGCAAGCTAACTATAGGGTGGTCGCAAACTCGATTTTCAACGGTTAGAGTCTCTATGTCCTCGTCTACTTTTGACAGCTTACGCCAGACCCTAAGTCAGCTTCGGCGCCGCAGGCGCAATCTCTTTCTGTTACAGCAAATCAGCTATTTTGTCATTGCCGCAAGCGTTGTGTTCCTTGTCGCCTTAGGTGCTGAGGTGTACCTAGAGCCAAGTAAATCCGGAAGTCTCGCCCTGTTTGTCAGCATGGCGGTTGTAATCGTCGGATTGGCGGTTTGGCTGATTAAGACAATAGGGCGGCAAAACTCCGACGATAAGCGGTTAGCTCACTATGTTGAGGATCATATTCCGGATCTAGAGCAGAGGTTGCTGACATCGTTAGAATTTACCGAGGAAGACCTCGAGAATGGTAAAAAAGGTGTCTCTCAGCAGTTTATAAGACAGCTATGGGAAGACGCTAAGGCCCACGTTACTAAGCAGCAAGCCGAAGTTCAGACGGTGGCGCCAGCGCAGGGCACATGGGTTTCATTAGCTTCGGCCTTAAGTTTGGTTTTGCTGCTAGGCATTATAGTTGGCAGCACTGAGTCGCTATTTTCAGCGGCCAGCCGTTTGGCGTGGCCGTTTGCTATTTCAGAATCTATTCCTGTTTTAGAAGTTCGCCCGCAAGTCGAGATCGCAGTTGAGCCAGGTACGATTGAGATGCAGCGTGGCGAGAGTCTCACAATTATCGCTCGGGTAAAAAATGCCATCCCGGCAACGATCAATCTCAGACTGCAAGATGACAATCTTAATTGGCGCGATCTAACCATGAATCGTGACGGCAGCGACGCCCAGGGTGCGAGTTACAGCTATTTCGTCCCGTCGGTTGTCGAGGACACTACTTACTACGTAAGTTTTGATAACGGCGGTGCAGAGTCATCTCCCCAATACACGATCAGTTTGTTTGATTTGCCCCAGGTCGAACAAATAGATCTGCTGTTTGATTACCCTCAATACACCGGCCTTGATGATATTCGGCAGAACGCTGTGGGCGACATGGTTGCACCTGTTGGCACAGTGATCGATTTCGAAGTCACGTTCAATAAGGCAGTCACTAGCGCGCTCGTGGAATTTGATCAGGCTTATGACGACAGCGAAGCCGAACAAAACTCACCCGACCCCTATGCTGATATTCAACTTTCTATCGCCTCTGGAAACATTGGCAGGGGCCAGTTCACTGTGACCCAAGACGGTGTCTACCGTATCAATGCCACCGATGCGGCGGGCATGGTCAGTCTTAATCCATTGGACTATTTTATCCGTGCTATCGAAGATCAGCCGCCAGAGCTTTCTTTGCGCCGGCCCGGTAGCGACCAAGAAGTAATGCCGCTTGAAGAAGTTGTGATTCAAGTAGAGGCGTCCGATGATTATGGCTTAAGCCAGTTTTCACTGAACTACAGTGTGGTAGGCGCCGATGAAGTCGGTGTTAATTTCCTGCCCAATGAACTTACTAAGCAGGTTGTAGGCGATGAGCTTATTTACTTGGAAGATCTCGCAGTAGAGCCAGGTGACTTTGTTAGTTATTACCTTACTCTAGCTGATAACAATGCTATCAACGGGCCAGCTCAGGTCGTGTCAGATATTTATTTTCTTCAGGTGATTCCAACAGATCAAGAGTTTCGTCGCTCACAGGGCCCAAGCGGTCAAGGCGCTGGCGGCGGGCAAGGTGGTGGCGATAGCAGCGCGTTGGTCTCGGTGCAAAAAGATATTATTGCGGCGACTTGGAAGCTAAAGAATCGGCAGGCTAAGGTGTCTGCTGAGGAGTTTGCCAATGATGCGGAAATAATCGCCGAATCACAGCGCGAAGCCACTGATAGGGCCAGAAAGTCCATCGAGCGCCTGGCAGAGCGGTTAAATTTCTCAGACGATACCTATGACAACGCGGTTGAAAACTTGTCCCTTGCTATCGAACAAATGAATCTGGCAGCGGCAGACCTTACCTTGGAACAAGTGACTAGTGCGCTGCGCCCCGAGCAAGCAGCACTGCAGTTTATTCTTAAAGCCGAAGCCAACATTAATCGGACCGACATCAGCATGCAACAAGGTGGCGGTGGCGGCGGCGGTGGTTCAGCCCAGCAAGAGCGGGAAGATCTGCGTGAGCTTTTTGAAATGGAGATGGGCCAGTTAGAAAACCGTTATGAGACCCCTAACAGCCGCTCTGGTGGAGGCTCCCCGGAAGCCTCTGAAGAAGCCGATAAATTGGAAGAACTGGCCCGCCGTCAAGAGGGCTTAACCGCAGCACAGCGGAACTTGGCGCGACGTGAAGAGCAGATGACGGAAGAACAAAAGCGCCGCGAGCTAGAGCGCCTGCAGCGGCAGCAAGAGCAATTAAGCCAAGAAGTCGCACAGTTAGCACAGCAGCTTTCTCGTAGTCAGCAATCCTCGCGCCAGTCTCAGCAATCTCAACAGTCCCAACAATCCCAACAACAGCCCGGACAACAAAGCCAAAGCCAGTCACAGGCCTCCGGTTCTGCCGGTTCACAGCAGCAATCCCCGTTGCAGCGCGCGGCCGAACAAA
>JBLGBD010000144.1:0-8281 GCA_047617585.1 Pseudohongiellaceae bacterium
TTCTGTATCCCTGAAAACAAACTGCTACAATCAATGCTTATTCGGAAGCCAGCAGCACCCTAAAATTATGCGCATTACACCTGTTTTGTCACTTGCTTGCCTATTTATCGCCCTTTCGACCTGTTCTAGCGCGCCTAGAGAGACCGCTGAGCCCGATGCTATTCAAACCATATTGGCACAAGCCCCGGAGCTGGAGCCCACTGAATACGGCGCTTTTACAGAAAATCAGCTGTATACGGCGATTATCAGCGAGCTAGGAGCTCAAAGAGGCGAGTTAGTTGAGTCAGGGGAAGATTATTTTGACCTAGCCCAGGAAACTCGTGATTTGCAGATAATTGAGCGGGCTGTGCAGTTTGCGTCCGTCAATGGCGACACCAACGCCCTGATGCAGTTAGGCTTATTGTGGTCTGACGTTGACCCTGCCAACCCAGACCCTCACCTGCTATTGAGTTTTCAGTTCCTCGAAAGTGGCAATTTCGATTTAGCGCTGGTGCAAATGGGCCGAGTTATTGAAAAAGGCGGCGAGTTTGATTTTACCGCCCTTGCGTCTCGAACCGGCCGCATGCCGGCATCGGCCCGCAGCGGGCTAATTCAAAACCTAAGACTGTTGGTTGAGCAATACCCACAGCAAACCTCAATCCGAACCTCATTGGTCCAGCTGCTAGCTCAAAATACAGAATTTACTCAGGCGTTGTTGGAGCTCGATACGCTGGAAAAGTCCACACCCAAGACCCCGGTCTTGATTCTGCTCAGGGCACAAATCCAGCAAAGTATGCAAAATACTATTGGCTCGCTAAAAACCCTCCGCAGCGGCGTGCGTCAATTTAGCAAAGATCAATCCCTGCGCATGAGCTATGCGCGGTTGCTAATCCAGTCTGAAGACTTTACAGAAGCTCAAAAACAGTTTGCTGTGTTGATTGAGCAAAACCCCGAAGACTGGGAAACTATCTACTCGATCGCCCTATTGGATTTAGAGCTGGAAGACTACGCGCCAGCCAAACTAAAATTTACTAGGCTGATTGAAGCTGACCAACGGGCTGATGAGAGCCGATATTACCTCGCATATATTGATGAGCAACAGGGCAACATCGCTGCCGCTATTAACAATTATCGAGAAGTTCGCATTGGCACCAATAATTTTCTCGCCGCCCGGCAGCAGGCAACACGGCTAGCCATTCAGTCAGGCCAGCTTAGTGAGGCCCACGATTTACTGATGCAAGAGTCTCGAGGCCAACCAAGACTCGAGATAGTATTCTCGACAATAGAATCCAGCGTGCTGATTCAAGAAGGCCACCCCGATAAAGCCCGCAGTCTGCTAGATACTGCCTTGAACAAATTTCCCAATGACACGGATCTGCTTTTCGCCCGCGTTTTGCTATTTGACAGCCTGCAAGACCGAGCCAGTTCAGAAGCCGATTTACAACAGATAATTCGTATGCAGCCCGACGATTCAAGGGCGCTAAATCACTTGGGCTATATGCTTGCGGACCAGACCGAGCGGCACCAAGAAGCCTTGGAGCTCATCGAGCGTGCAATCGCTATCTCTCCCGACGACCCAGCCATTATAGACTCTCTAGCCTGGGCCCAATACAAATTGGGCCGCTATGATGATGCGCTGCAAAACCTGCGCCGAGCCTTTGCTGATTTTCCTGACCATGAGGTTGCCGCCCATCTGGGCGAAGTGCTGTGGATGATGGACAGACAAGATGAAGCTCGCAGGGTTTGGCAGGACGCACTAATCGATAGACCCGACAGCGAACTTATCCGCGCGGTGAAAGAGAAATTTGGCGTCAAGTGAGCCCTTTACACAAAGTCCTGCAGTCATGAAAACACCTCCCATGAAGCTGCCAGCCTTGGTCTGGCTTAACCTCTTGCTAGTATCGGCATGCACCAGCATTGCACCGCCGGCGGAGACTAACAGCAACTGGACCAAACAGCGCAACGCTTTGCAAACCCTGGATACTTGGGAAATGCGTGGCCGAGTTGATGTGCGCTACAACGATGAATCGAATACCCCGCGAATTCGTTGGGCGCAACAACCCTCTCAATACACTATTCGCCTGTGGGGCACCTTGAACGCAGGCAACACCAACATCACGGGCATCCCAGGACTGGTCACTCTCGAACAAGGCAACGATGTCCTAACTGCGGCCAGCGCTGAAGATCTTATCCTGCAGCAGCTAGGCTACGAACTGCCGGTCTCCTACCTCGAGTATTGGGTAAAGGGCATACCTTCCCCGGCGTCTGGCTTTGAGCTGGAGTTTAATGAACTGAACCAGTTGGAAACTCTGCACCAAGATGGCTGGACCATCAGCTACCCAGATATTAGACAGTATGGCGATCTTACCCTGCCGCGGCGGGTAGACGTAACGCGCCCCAAGAATGACATTCGCCTGCGTTTTATTGGCCTGAGCTGGACCCTTGAGACAGGCGACGCCGATGGCTTGCACTGAAATACGCCTGTTTTCGCCCGCGAAGCTGAATTTATTTCTTCACGTTACCGGCCGCAGAGCCAATGGCTACCATGAGCTGCAGACTCTTTTTCGCTTGATAGCGAGATCCGATGTCATGCAGTTTGCCCAACAAAAATCTGGGGTTCTCTCTCTGCATTGCGCCGGCCCCCGCGCTCATGGCCTGCCAATGGACAACAACCTAGTGCTTCAAGCGGCGCGAGCGCTTAGAGACTTTGCCGGCGACTTAACTCTAAGCGCTAAAATCAATTTACATAAAATCTTACCCCAAGGTGCCGGTTTAGGCGGTGGCAGTTCGAATGCCGCGACGACCTTAGTTGCCCTGAATGAGCTGTGGCAGCTTAACCTGGGGCAGCAGCAGCTGTGCGAGATAGGGGTTAGTTTGGGCGCCGATGTGCCAGTTTTTGTTGCGGGACGCACCGCATGGGGCGAAGGTATTGGTGAAAAACTGACCCCGGTGAAATTGCCTGCATGCTGGTATTTGGTGGTCACGCCAGCGTGCGAGGTTGCAACCGAAGCGATTTTTTCTCACCAGCAATTGACACGGAACTCTCCAACCATCAAAATGTCCGACTTTCTGGCCGGCAGGTCAAGAAATGATTGCGAAAAAGTAACTAAACTGCTCTATCCGGAAGTTGGTAAAGCATTGGATTACTTAGAAAAATTCGCAAAACCAAGAATGACTGGAACAGGTTCTAGCATTTTTGCAGAGTTTCAAACTGAAGCTGATGCGTTAGCGGTTCAGGCTAAACTCCCCAAATCGCTACAGAGTTTTGTCGCGCAGGGAGTAAATAATTTAGCTGAGATCGACGGTTAGGCTAACTACCACGAGCCATTGCCTCGCAAAGTTAGATTGTCAGTGTGTTAGTATTACAAAGAATTTTTAGGTTTTCTGGGGTGTCGCCAAGTGGTAAGGCACAAGGTTTTGATCCTTGCATTCGTTGGTTCGAATCCAGCCACCCCAGCCATTTTTCAGACCACTCATAAGAAAGAACACCCGCAAATAGGAATCTCGCGTGGCAAATAATTTAATGGTCTTTAGCGGCAATGCTAATCCTGCACTTGCGGATAATATTGCTAAAAACATTGGCGTGCCTCTTGGATATGCCAGCATTAGCAAGTTTAGTGATGGCGAAATCTCCGTTGAGCTCAACGAGAACGTCCGCGGCAAGGATGTGTTTATTATCCAACCGACCTGCGCGCCAACCAATGACAGCATCATGGAACTGCTGTTAATGGCAGATGCTCTGCATCGCGCCTCCGCCAATAGAATTACCGCGGTTATTCCCTACTTTGGGTATGCCCGCCAAGACCGCCGGGTGCGCTCTGCCAGAGTTGCCATCAGTGCCAAGGTGGTTGCCGACATGATTAGCGCCGTGGGTGTAGACCGGGTGCTTACGGTTGATCTCCACGCCGAACAGATACAAGGCTTCTTTAGCATACCGGTGGACAACGTTTACGGCTCGCCCGTTCTCACCGATGATATCGAACGTCAGAACTACGAGAATTTGTTAGTGGTCTCTCCGGACATCGGAGGTGTTGTACGAGCACGGGCTGTGGCAAAACAGCTTAACGTTGACTTGGCAATTATCGATAAACGCCGACCCTCAGCGAACGTGGCTCAAGTAATGCACATTATCGGTGATGTAAAAGACCGCTGCTGTTTGATTGTCGATGACATGGTGGATACAGCCGGAACCCTTTGCAAAGCGGCAGATGCACTGAAAGACGCGGGAGCGAGCAAAGTTGTTGCTTACTGTACTCACCCGATTTTATCAGGCCCAGCTATTGAAAATATTGAAGGCTCGAATCTCGATACCTTAGTGGTTACCGATACGATCCCTTTGCGCCAAGATGCAATTAATTGCAAACGCATCCGGCAGTTAACTATGGCTAAACTGTTGGCGGAATCTATACGCCGAGTTAGCAATGAAGAATCCATAAGCGCGATGTTCGACAATACTTAGCAACTAGCTAGGGTGTTCGAAGATTATGCTGGATAGATCGGGTCAACAGGTAGTTAATCTGATGGCCTTTTTTTAATCCTCAATTTGGCCGGTCGCAAGCCTTACTGAGAAACTCTCGCTTGGTATATTTTAAAACCACCAAGCGCAAAGGAGACATCATGTCTAATGTTGATTTTGAGCTAAATTGCTCCGTTCGAACGGACCTAGGGAAAGGTGCGAGCCGCCGCCTTCGTCGTCTGAACAATGCCATACCTGCCGTACTTTATGGCGGTGATAAAGAACCAGTATCTTTGACTATCATGCACAAAGATATCGCTAAAGCCATTGAGAACGAAGCCTTCTTCGCTCACGTGGTAACTTTACACATCGGCAAGAAAAAAGAAAAAGCGGTAATTAAGGCGCTACAGCGCCACCCTGCTAAGCCCTTCATCATGCATGCTGACTTTTTGCGAGTTGATGAAAAGACTGCCATCACTGTCCGCGTACCACTACACTTCCTCAACGAAGAGAAGTGTGCCGGCGTTAAAGTTGGTGGCGGCCAGATTCTTAAGACTCTCAACGAAATTGAAGTGGCATGTCTGCCTAAGGATCTACCTGAGTTCATCGAAGTTGATATGTTAAAAGTAGAGCTTGGATCTACTGTTCACATCTCAGACCTAACTCTACCTGCCGGCGTGACAAGTGTTGCACTTTCCCACGGCGAAGAGAGCGATCTTTCAGTTGCGACTGTACAAGCACCTAGGGGCGTTAAAGAAGATGAGGCAGCAGACGGCGATGCAGATGACGAAGCTGAAGGAGCCAAGTCTTAAGCGCTTTGCAGCCGGGTAATCAACTATGCCAGGCAACTCTGATAGTCCTATAAAACTTATTGTGGGCCTGGGTAATCCAGGCTCGCAATATGATTCCAACCGGCACAACGCTGGCGTCATTTTTTTACATCATCTGTGTAAAGCCTACGGCGGCAGCCTACGCGGTGAGAGCAAATTCTTTGGTGAATTTGGCTCCATCAGCGTTGCTGGCTGCGACATCAAATGTCTGTTCCCTACTACGTTTATGAACAACAGCGGAAAATCAGTCGCTGCTGTAGCTAAGTTTTATAAGATAGCGCCAGAGAATATGCTGGTGGCCTATGATGAAATCGACTTTCCAGTTGGCGTGACCAAGCTCAAACAAGGCGGTGGCCACGGTGGCCATAACGGCGTTCGAGACATTATCAGCGCCTTAGCTGGCAATCGAGATTTTTTCCGCCTGCGCATTGGTGTTGACCACCCTGGCCACAGCTCCATGGTCGCAAATTATGTACTAAGTGACCCCTCGCGATCAGAAGCCGACTTGATCATGCAAGACATAGAAGACGCCATTCGCGTTCTACCAAAGCTTGCACTAGGCGAGTGGGAAGAAGCAATGCGTGTACTACATACTGAACTATAGGAACCAAACATGGCTGTAAAATGTGGCATAGTAGGTTTACCCAACGTTGGCAAATCAACGCTGTTTAATGCATTAACCAAAGCGGGCATTGCCGCGGAGAATTTTCCGTTCTGCACCATTGAGCCCAATTCTGGCATTGTCTCGATTCCAGATTCTCGACTCGATAAGCTAGCTAAGATTGTCAGCCCCCAAAAAGTTATTCCAACCACTATGGAATTCACCGATATCGCCGGTCTAGTTGCAGGCGCATCAAAGGGTGAAGGCCTAGGCAATCAATTCCTAGCCAACATCCGCGAAACCGACGCCCTCGCCCATGTGGTGCGCTGTTTTGAAGACAGCAACGTGACCCACGTGGCGGATCGAATCGACCCCGCAGCAGACATCGAAACTATCAACACCGAACTTGCTTTGGCTGATTTAGACTCTGTAGAGAAAGGTATTTTGCGGGTTGGCCGGACCGCAAAAAGTGGCGACAAAGATGCCCAGCGCCAAGCCTTGTTGTTTGAAAGAGTCAGAGCCCATTTAGACCAAGCCAAACCCGTACGAAGCTTAGAGCTCACTAAAGACGAGCGAGACGATATCTATGGTTTGCATTTGCTGACAGCCAAGCCGGTGATGTATATCGCCAACGTAGATGAAGAAGGCTTTGAGAACAACCCCCATCTGGACAGTGTCGTAGCCATCGCCGAAGCTGAAGGCTCCCAAGTCGTGGCTATCTGCAATAAGTTAGAAGCTGAAATTGCAGAGCTGGACGATGCCGAAAAAATGGAATTTCTAGAAGATTTAGGTATGGTAGAGCCCGGCCTAGACCGAGTAATACGGGCAGGCTATTCCCTACTCGGGCTGCAGACCTACTTCACCGCTGGGGTAAAAGAAGTTCGAGGTTGGACCATAAAGGTAGGTGCAACCGCCCCTAAGGCCGCAGCGGCAATTCATACAGATTTCGAGAAAGGCTTTATCCGCGCAGAGGTTGTGGCCTATGACGACTTTGTGGCTTACAACGGTGAGAATGGCGCTAAAGAAGCCGGCAAATGGCGGCTTGAGGGCAAAGAATACATCGTAAAAAATGGCGATGTGATGCACTTTAGGTTCAATGTTTAATTAGGCCAAGGGTTGCGAGCACAAGGCTCGGCAGCAACATGCCGAGCAGGCGGTCAATAATCTACACCTGAAACTTGACAATTTAGCCCTAAATCGCCAAAATTCGCGCCCTTTCGAGCGTTCCGTCAGGCAACTAGCAAGAGCAATAGAGTGTTAACACCTTATTTGCATTGCAGTATAATCGGCGCTTAATACAGATCAATGGCAATGTAGCTCAGTTGGTTAGAGCACAGCATTCATAATGCTGGGGTCGGTGGTTCAAATCCACCCATTGCTACCATATAAATCAAAGGCTTACAGAGATGTAGGCCTTTTTTGTTTTTGTTGGTGCTACCATAGTGCTACCTCAGACATTAAACTCAAGTAATGCTCTAATTACTTTCTGAGACACTAAAACGTCCTCAAGTGAGAAATGCTAACGGCAGCTTCCGGCCAAAAGTGGACGTTAACGTCCTGAGTAATAGGGACTGCGTCAGCTGCCTCCTTGTTGATTTGTTTGTTATGTGTTGGTCCCACTTCAAAATTTCATATTGATATAGGCTGCCACAAATCAAAGAATACTGGAAAGCGTTCCCATACCCCACCGGGCGATACTATTCTGACGAGTATTCTTCTATAGCAATAATAATATTCTCTATTCGATCTCTCAGGAATTGATAATCTTCCAGCACATCGTTTTGGCGTACTGTTAAGATGCCCACCGAATTCATAAATTCATCGGATTCATACCATTGGTCGACTGGAAAGTTGCCGGCCACAGGAATACCTCCTTGGCCCATACGATGCCAACCTGCGAGTCGGCTGAAAGCACTGGAAGCAAATAGAGACACCTGGGTTTGAAGTAATAGCTGTTCGCTTGCTCTGGCATCTTCGAACGACCCAAAAAAACCTGCTAGTTCAATTTTTAACTCACTGCTTGATAAAAATTCGAGATTTCCGGATGCAATTAATGCTTCATAAGCGCCAACGCTAGGAGAGAAAACCTCATAGAATATGAGGTGCCAGAGCATATCTCGGGCTAGTTCAGGTTCTATTTCAGAGCCTTCCTGCAAAATATTCGAAAGCTGTATGCCGGCTTCAACTGCTCTGTTTGCAGCAAAGTATGAAGCATCAACTCTTTCTTTCATCTGGTTAAAGTCGCGCGCCAGAGCTATTACTTGACGGTCTTGATGTGACGCTAAATTCCAGGAATCGAGCCATGCATCAGCGGATAATGCTAATAGAATACTAAAGACAATTAGCAAGCTTTCGCGAATCGTACGTATAAATACTGACTTGTTCATTTTGATTCCGTTGTGCTCAACTATGCGC
>JBLGBD010000145.1:0-8205 GCA_047617585.1 Pseudohongiellaceae bacterium
AGCTCTAATCCTACGGCTTTGATAAAACCATTTTGCGCGCCGCGCGCCGCACAATACGCCGCATTGTTAGGAATCCCCTTGAGCGGTGCGGCACTTGTTATTGCAATGATTTTTCCAGACTTTTGCTCTAGCATGCCAGGTGTAGCTGCTCTGACTAAATACATCAGTGGGTCTACTAGGGCCGCAAACAATTTTTGCCAATTGCTGTTATCAATTGCTTGCACCGGGCCAGTCATTGGCGGCTCGGCAAAGTTGGCGACAATAATGTCGAGCTTGCCGGCTTCGCTGACCAATTTTTCGATGGCATCTTGTGATTCCAGTGGGTAGTTACTGCCAATCACTTTGATGCCAAGGGCCTCGAACTTAGTTTTTATTGCGCCTCCCATGTAACGGTCAACACAGGTGATCAGCGCCGTTCTAGTTTCCATTTATTGATTCTCCGCGGAGCCGGCGGCGTCCATTAAATGCTGCACAAAACGTTCTAAGGTTTCGTAGGGCTGGCAGCCCACGACTACAAGATCTTGAGAATAGAATGTAGGGACCCCGGTAACCCCCGTTGCACGTGAGCGCTGCCAGTCTTCATCCACCGCTGTTTTAAATGCTCTGGTTTGTAACACCCCTCTCGCGGCAACGCCGTCCAAGCCCACTGCTTCGGCGATCGGCACCAGCTGTTCAATATCGCCGATGTTCACATTGTCGACAAAATACGCTCGATACAGGGCATCGTGAATTTTCTCGCCACCGGGCTGCGTATCTGCCCATTTGCCTAGTTCTTGAGCAAGCCGACTATTATAGGTATGGGTTCGCTCACCGTAGTCGAGCCCTGCCTGGGCCATTAGATTTTTCAATCTGTTTCTGACCTCTGAAATATCCCGGCCTGCAAACAGCTCCGCTAGCGACTTACCTTCCGCCGGGGTCTCTGGGTGCAGGGGAAAGTGAATCCAACGGGTCTTAACGGGGTAATTGGCCTTCAGTTTTTCAATACTCACGGTACTGAGATAACACCACGGTCAAACGTAGTCGGTGAATATGTCGAGTGTGATTTCTGTCATGAACAGGCCTTATCGGGGTGAATTCAGTGGCTTGAGCAAATTATTGCGCGGTTGCCTTCAAAATACCCTAAGGCGGGGTATACTGACAGCCCTGCGTAAATATGCAGACGACAAAAAAAAACTAACTATAAAAATTAGGAGAGTGCCATGGGAAAGTTTCTATCATTCCTCGTCTCGGCAACCGTTTTAGCAAGTGCAGGCTCAGCCCTCGCGCAGGATTCCGGCGCTTTGGCTGTTATGGTTCCAGGTGGCGGCATCTATAGCCGTCCTATTAGCACGGATTCACAGCAGGCCCAGGCGTTTTTTGATCAAGGTTTGCGCATGGCCTGGAGTTTTTATTTTCCAGAGTCCATTGCCTCCTACCAAGAAGCCGCGCGGCTAGATCCAGACAGCCCCATGCCACATTTTGGTATTGCTCACGCAGCCGGCCCTAACCCCAATAGCCGCTACGTCGGGATGCCCGACGATCCTCAAGGCGCAGGCCTTGCTGCTATCAGACAGGCAATGGAGCTGGCCAATAATGGGACTCAGCGCGAACGCGACATGATTAACGCACTATTTGTCCTGTATAACAAAGACGCAGTCCCTGATCTGGTCGAGCGCGACTTTGCGTTCTTAGATGCGATGCGTCAGCTGCATGCGAAATACCCAGATGATGCGGATATTGCTACTATTTTTGGTGAATCCTATATGAATACCACCCGTTGGGATTATTGGAATCTAGATGGCTCCGCCAAGCCAGGCACGGCTGAGGGCAAAGCCGCCTTGGAAGCGGCTATGGCGCTGAAGCATGACCATCCGGGGGCTAATCACCTGTATATCCATTTGATGGAGAGTTCGGCTGAGCCTGAATTGGCTATGCCAGCCGCCCAAAAACTAGAAAGTACTGTGCCGATATCTGGCCACATGGTGCATATGCCAGGGCATATCTATTTGCGCGTAGGCGAATACGAGAAAGCCATTGATATCAACGAGCGGTCACAGCTCGTAGATCAGCAGTTTGCTGAAATATGGGGTGATACAAACTTCCCCTTAATCGGCACCTATCCTCTATCCCATAAGATTCATGCGCCTCATGCGTTGGATTTCGTGCGCTATGCCAATATGCTGCAAGGCAACTATGCGGCCGCGGCCGACGCAGCCCTTCGCGGCACCGATGATGTGGGAGAAGATGCTGCATCGATTAATCGAGGCCAGAAGCGGGTTGCTCACAACTGGATTGTGGACAAGGTTTTTGGCAAATGGGACAACATTCATGGCGCTGCCCAGAACCACGGTGGCACTCCTTATCTAGATGGCATGTGGAGCTATGTCATGGGCAGTGCCCATGTGGCGAAAGGACACATTGAACTTGCTGAGGCTGAGGTCGTGAATATCCGCACTCAAATTCAGGCAGATAATGTGAACGATACCGGTGTGGGTCCGACACCTGCATCCCATGTGCTAAGTCTTGCCATGCATGCGCTGCTGGGAGAAATTGAAGAAGCCAAAGGCAATCTCGACGCGGCCATTACGCATTATGGCCATGCGGTTGAATTTCAAGATAACCTCAACTACACCGAGCCGCCCGACTGGTCTCAGTCTATGCGCCTGTATCTTGGTGCAGCGCTTTTAGATAACGATCAAGCCGCTGAAGCTGAAGCGGTTTATCGTAAAGATCTGGAGTGGAATCAGCAGAATGGCTGGACCACCTTTGGTCTGTATCAAGCCGTTGAAGCTCAAGGCCGGGCTCAAGAAGCCATTATTCTCAAGCGTCAGTTTGAATCACTTTGGCGCAACGCCGATGTGGAGCTTAAGCGCTCACGAATTTAAGCCTGTTACGGGCGCCGAGTGCCGGCTTACGGCATTCGGCGTAGCGTTATTATTGTACTCCAGCCCCTTTTGATTACTCGTGTAGACTACCCTTTGCGGTGCTTCGCTTATTTGTTGGCGCAATTCAACAACAGCGTGTTGCTGTAAATCGTCCGCTTTTGCTAGAAGTGGGCGATAGCTCTCAGGTTATACTGCTGTGTAGCGCTCATTGATGGCTATCTAAAAAAAGCAGGAACACTCTATGGAACTCTCAGTAAAGACCCAAAATTTAATTACAGTGATTTGCCTAGTTGGCGTTTTGGCTTGTAACACATTGGTTTTCGCTCAAGATCACTTTAATCCCAAGGGGAATGCGCCCAGCGCCGCCACTACTGCTATTGCGCAGTCTCATAGACGCTCGTTACCGTTTGCTGATGAGAGAGATTTCGCCGAATCCAGACGGGGTTTCATCGCCGCGCCAGCTTCTCGGCAAATTCTTGGCGCGGCCGGGAATGTAGTTTGGGACATTGGCCGGTACGACTTTTTATTACAGGACCAGAGTTTTGACAGCATCCACCCTTCGTTGCAGCGCCAAGCGACTCTGAATATGAATTTCGGTTTGTATGAAGTGGTGCCAGATTTTTTATACCAGGTAAGAGGGTTTGATCTGGCTAATATGACCCTAGTAAAAGGCGACACTGGCTGGATACTTTTTGACGTCTTACTGACAAGTGAAACCGCTGCGGCTGCATTAGCCTTGGCAAATGAGCATTTAGGCGAAATGCCGGTGCGTGCAGTGGTCTATTCCCACTCACATATTGATCACTTCGGTGGTGTGCTTGGTGTCACTTCACAAGAAGAGGTGAATGCAGGCAGAACACAAATTATCGCACCTGCTGGATTCATGGACGAGGCAATTTCTGAAAATGTCTATGCCGGCACAGCGATGTCCAGACGCGCCGTACTACAATATGGCCGTACCATTCCTGCAAGCCCATTTGGCCAGGTTGATTCCGCTATTGGCAAAGGGTTAGCAGCGGGCACGACAGGGTTGATTGCGCCATCGCTAGTTATTACTCAGGATTTTGAAGAATACGTAATAGATGGGGTGCGACTAGTATTTCAAAATACACCTGGCACCGAAGCACCAGCAGAGATGAATACTTGGTTCCCAGATCAAAAAGTATTCTGGGCGGCCGAGAATATTACGGCAACAATTCACAACATCTATACCTTAAGAGGTGCCTTAGTAAGAGATGCTTTGCAGTGGTCCAAACAGATTAATAAGGCACTTTATGAATTTGGATTGCAGGCCGAAGTCATGGTTTCCTCTCATAACTGGCCGCGCTGGGGTAATGATCGTATTGTAGAAATAATGCGGGCCCAGCGAGACGCTTACGCTAACTTAAACAACCAAGTGCTGCATTTGGCGAATCAGGGCGTCACTATTAATGAAATTCACAACGAGTATGAAGTGCCAGACTCCCTCAAGCAGCAGTGGAGTGTGCGGCAGTATCACGGCTCTGAGTTTCACAACTCTCGCGCGGTAGTAAATCGCTACCTTGGCTATTGGGACGGCAATCCAGCAACCTTAGCCCCATTGTCACCCGCCGACTCTGCGCCGCTGTATGTAGAAATGATGGGGGGCAGTTCCGCGATTATTTCTCGAGGTCAGCAGCTGTTTGACAGTGGGGAGTATTTGCTTGGGATGGAGATTTTGAACAAGCTTGTCTATGCCCAGCCGCAAAACACTGCGGCTAAAGATCTGCTGGCGGATATTTTTGAGCAATTGGGCTATCAATATGAAAGTACCAGCATGCGCAATGTGTTCTTGGCGTCGGCTCAAGATCTGCGCAATGGGATGCCAATCATTCCTGCACCAAGAGGCACAAGTCCAGGGTTGGCCAGCGCAATGACTACCAGCCAATGGTGGGACGGGGTCGCGATTCGAGTCAATAGTGCATTAGCAGATGGCGAGGATTTCACAATAAACTTTCTTACCCCAGATACTGGTCAGACCTACGTGATAGAAATGAGCAGTGGCACTTTAACCAATATCGAAGGGTTTTTGGCGCAAGACCCGAATGCGACTATTCGGGTTAATCGCAGCGACCTCAATGCTGTGATTATGGGTTCAGCCACCCTCGCAGAATTGCTGCAAACTGGCCGGGGCACAGTGCAAGGTGATGCGACAGTCCTCACCAAGCTGGCAGCGGTGGTCGTCAATTTTGCGCCAAGCTTCGAAGTGATGCCTGGCACGCAGCAAACTCAGTAGGATTAGTAGCCGCCATGGCAGTGCACTCACGCATGATCAATACCCTACCCCAGCGCCGGTCAGACATGGCGAGCGGCTCGGTTGAACAGCTGCAAGATTTTCTTGCCGCGTTTCCAAGAACGATGGTTATAACGGGCGCTGGCATCAGCAACGACTCTGGCATTCCTACCTACCGAGATCATGAGGGTACGTGGAAATCAAATATTCCCATTCAACATGGAGAGTTTATGCGCTCCCATGGGACAAGGCAGCGCTACTGGGCGCGCAGCTTTTCGGGTTGGCCAACTATCGCCAATGCGCTGCCTAATGGCGCGCATCATTCTTTAACTAAACTAGAAGAGCATGGGCTCATCAGTTTGTTAGTCACTCAGAACGTGGATAGGCTCCATCAAAAAGCCCAACACAGGCGAGTCATTGATTTGCATGGCCGCTTAGATCAGGTGGTCTGCATGGACTGTAATCATATTCATACCAGAGCTTGGATACAGGGTTGGCTACACGAAAACAACCCACACTTAGAAGAATCTTCACACTCTGTCCGCCCAGATGGCGATGCTGACGTGGCAGATGAACTTATTGCCTCGGTTAAGGTTCCTGTCTGTCAAAAGTGCAACGGAGTTATAAAACCTAACGTTGTGTTTTATGGCGCATCGGTGGCTAAGAAGGTAGTCAGCGAGATCGAGCAGAGGCTAAAGTTTGTTGATTCATTGTTAATCGTGGGATCGTCTTTAATGGTCTATTCGAGCTTCCGCTTTTGCAAATATGCTGTTCAACACAAGATCCCCATAGCCTGCATCAACGAAGGTCTGACCCGAGCCGATGACTTGTTCAAAATTAAGGTAGCAGCAGATTGCACTAATGTGCTTGGGCAGCTTGAAAAAAGACTTAAGGCATAACCCAGTGTTAGGCAGTTACCTGCCGGGTAATTGAAGTCATGAGCTAGGGGGCTAATAATGTAGTCTGCTGACCTTCAGGAGAAAACCATGAACCGAGCGAATATCTATTTAGTAATGGCCGTAGTTGGTGCGGCTATACCCATGACATTCTTTGTTAAATTTTTTCTCAGCGAAGAAATTAATCTGCTGGGGTTTGTGGAAAGCCTGTGCGCCAACAAAGCGGCAGGGGGCTTCACCGCAGACCTGCTAATTTCTTCGTTTGTATTTTGGAGCTATCTACTTTCTAGAATTGGCAAAGGCCCAAAACCGTGGCTCTATATTGGCTTGAACCTGTGTATTGGTTTGTCCTGTGCTCTGCCAGCTTACCTTTGGGCGATTGAAAATTCCCGCGGCGGAACTTAACGAACTCGCCTTACGCCAATACTGCGGCCGGTCTCAATTACTTCCATTTCGAAGGCGCCAAGCAGGGTTTGATAAATTCTCACTTCCGGGGTTTGTAGTTCAATTTTCCAGCGGCTTGGACGGCGTTGAACCCAGACCTGATCGTTTTCTAAATTAAACTGCGTATTACCGTCCCAGCCTGAAAAGTCGCCTACTATACGGCTCACAAAGTCTATCTTCTCATCTCTGCGACGCCAATCTTCATCCTTATCTGCAGGCTCCACTGCCGGCTGCGCTTGCTCAGGTTCCGCGGCTATAGCGGGTGTTTGGCGAGGGCGAGTTGCATCTAGTTGGAATTTTATAAGCCAAGCCGATAGAGCCTCTTGCTGCACCGCACTTAGCGTGCCAACACCTGTCGCTACAAGCTCCGCATCGCTCATTAACTCTTTAATCGCTAGATCTTCTTGGCCGATCACTGCAGTTATGGGTAGCCACAGTAAAAATGCGAGTGTGTATTTTCTAATTGAATTCATTGATCGATTACCTTCACTATAAGCGCCAAGCATAGAAGGGTTTTCAGCCAATGTCTATTGACCTAGAGGGTGGGCTCCTGACAGGTTTTGTCAGTAGAGTAGTTTACTGTCACTTGGTCGAGCAGAAACAACAGCAGACAATTTGAGTCAGTTTACCTATTAGTTATTAAGAGCAGGAAAAACTTATGAGTGACAGCGAGCAATCAGCACAAACAATAGAATTACTGTCAATTATGGGTCATGTCTCGATTGGTACCAATCAATTTGAAAAGACAGTAGCATTTTACGATCAAGTTCTAGCAACCATAGGTGCGCTAAGAATTCTCGAAGTCGGTGATTTTGCCGTGGCTTGGGGTAAGCAGTTTCCAGAGTTTTGGGTGCAAAAGCCCCGCTCCGGAAAACCTGCTGAATCCGGCAACGGCATACACTTCGCTTTTTTGGCAGCGAGCGTTGCTATGGTCGATAATTTTTTACACTGTGGGTATCGCCAACGACGCAATTGATGACGGCAAACCAGGCCCTCGAATTGAATACTCAGAAGCTTACTACGGCTGCTTTTTGAGAGACTTAGAGGGGCATAAAATTGCGGCGATGTATTGGGATGAAACCAAGTCGCCTGTAAATTAAAATAACTGAAAACATTGTCTATGACAAAATCGGAGCGCTTGCTGCAGTTGCTAGTTTTACTTAGAGGTAAGCGCCGAGCTGTTACGGATAAAGCACTGGCTAAAACCATGCGTGTTTCTGAACGAACGATTTATCGTGAGATTCAATCATTGGGAATGTCAGGTTTGGATATAACCGGCGAAGCTGGAGTTGGCTATCTGCTTCAACAAGGCTCCGAAATCCGCCACTTATGTTTGCCCAAAAGGAACTCGAAGCTCTAGTATTAGGCATTCGTTTGCTAAAAGGTTGGGCAGATGATGAGTTGATCGCCGCGGCTAGCCAAGACCAAGATAAAATTAAAGCGGTCGTGCCAGCACGAGTCGCCTTTGACTTGGAAAAAAGACCAGTAAGTTCGTTGTGCCAGCGTATAAGCAGCAGGATAAAATTCAGTTTAGTGAATTACTACGTGGTGCAATAGACAGATCCGCTTTAGTGTCACTTCATTACAAAACTGCAAAGGATGTGGAAAGTAATCGACTAGTACGCCCTCTGCGTCTAATGTTTTGAGGTGATGCTTGGACACTTGTGGCTTGGTATGAGATGCGAGATGACTATAGATTGTTCGGCTTGGATAGGATTCTCAGTGCGACAGTAATGGCGCAGACGTTTGC
>JBLGBD010000146.1:0-8150 GCA_047617585.1 Pseudohongiellaceae bacterium
AAGAATGTTGCTGTTGGACTTCGCCAAACCTATTTTAATCGCCAACGCCTTGGCATGGCCACTTGGTTATTTCCTAGGTAGCGGGTATACCAGTTTATTTGCCGCTCAGATGGACATAACCCTGCTGCCATTTGTGGTGAGCCTTTCGTTGTCAGCCTTGATTGCATTTGCTGCTGTGTTTTCGCAGTCGCTCAAGAGCGCGAGAGTTAGGCCGGCAATGGTGCTGCGCTATGAGTAAGCTCTGAGTGGGGAGACTCACCAATAACATACAGCACAGTGGGCGAAACTATAACATTTGAGGCTCATCATACAAATGTAGCTCAAACAAGGTCATGGTTATGGATCGACAGATAGAAAAACAAAAACCCTCAAATTGGAAAATCGTTGCAATGGGCGGTTCTGCTCTTGCCGTTGTATACCTTGCATACACGCTGTTTGTCGACGCTGCTGTGCGAACTTACTCGGTGCCCACGGCGCAATTAATCGTGTCGACGGTTAGCCGTGGCCCATTCGAAGACGTCATTCCCATTCGCGGCACTATCCAGCCCCTCAATAGCGTATTTTTGGATGCGGTGAATGGCGGTGTGGTTGAAGAAGTGTTTGTAGAAGAAGGTAGCTTTGTCGAAGCAGGGCAACCGCTGCTGCAGCTGAGCAACACAAATTTACGCCTTAGTGCGGCACAGAACGATACCAGTATTACTGAGCAGCTCAATTTTCTTGGCAATATATCCAACAATTTGGAAACCGATAAGTTGCGCACTGAACGGGAAGTGATTGATATCGAATACCGCCTAAAGGTGCTCGAGCGGCAAAAGAATAGGTTTGAGCGTTTGGCCGATAGCAGTTTGATCTCTGAGGAAGAATTCACCTCGGTGTTAGATGAGCTGGTGTATCAGCGCAGGCTATTGGGCAACAGCAAAGCCAGACAAATGCTTGAAGATAAGATACGGGGCGAGCGAATGCTGCAGATAGCCATGCAGGTTGAAAAATTGGAAGAGAATCTCGAGGTATCGCAAAGCAGTTTCGAAAGTTTACTAGTACGTGCTCCTATTTCAGGGCAGTTAACTTCACTTCCGGTGGATATTGGCGAAAGCAAGATGGGTGGTGAGCGTCTCGGCCAGATTGATGTAGTTGATCAGTACAAGATTGTCGCTCAGATCGACGAGTTCTATGTGTCTCGGGTAAGCGCAGACCAAAGCAGCCGGTTTACCCTGCTGGGTGATAGCTATCGATCGCGGGTCATCAAAGTCTATCCAGAAATTACTAATGGCACCTTTGAAGTGGATATGGTGTTCGAAGCGGCGGCACCTAAAAATGTTCGTCGGGGTCAGACCCTGCAGATGGAATTAGTGTTAGGGGATGCGGTTGAGTCATTGCTGCTGCCGGTCGGTGGATTTATTCAAGATACCGGAGGCAATTGGGTCTTCGTTCTCGACGCTGCAGGCAAAGCTGCCATGAGACGCAATATTCGAGTGGGCCGGCGTAATAATCGGTACCTCGAGGTGCTCGAAGGATTGCGGTCGGGGGAGAGGGTAATTACTTCCAGCTATGGTCCAATGGAAGATGTCGACAGGGTTGCGTTGTTATAAAAGTACGCCTGCAGCCATTAGGGCGAGCGGCTGACTATAGGTCTAGTTTGGTTTACTGGAGGGCCCAAATGAACGGGCTGCCGTTAACAGATTAAGACCTGGTCGAGAGCTTAATGATCAGATTGATTGGCGGCTTGTCGCATCACTATGAATGTTGAGAAGGAAGCGGCGATTGCTTGCTGCATCCAATGTGCAGCTCTTACAAATACGGGCAATGCGATAATAAAATAGGCGTTAGTTTCTGCAAGTTCTTCGAGCAGTCTGGCATGGGAAATATCGAAAATATTTTTATCCATGGCGCCGCCTGCTAGCAGCAGCAGGAAAGCGACTGTCAATATAGCGAAGATCGGTGAACCTACAAACTGCTTAATGAAAACAACTTTGTTGCTGATAGCCGCGAAGCTGTAAACAATCAGTGCCAGCCATAGCACTGCTAGTAGTATTTTTTTGCCGGTGCCGCTGCCAAGTACGATAAAAAAATCGGGAATATTAAAATATTCCACATCCAGTTCTCTTAGCGCAAAGCTAACGCACAGCAGTGAAATAGCAATATTGATCAGACGTGTGTCTTGCTGAAGTGGGGGTATCAAAAAGTAGCCCAATGCAGCGGCTGCTAAGAAAACGACCTGGGAATTTTCCAAAATAGAGTTTTCGGAATCAATAGACTGGAACTGAAACATCACAGCAACGTATGCCAAACAGCCGGTCGCAGCAGCAAAGGTGAGCCCTATTAGCGTCGTTTTATTGGTACCGATCATTCTGCCAATCTCCACTTAGTCTCAACAAATCGTGGAGATGATGCTGCCGAGTTTAATTTCACTGAATTACTGCAGACCCTGACTATTTTAAAAAGTAGAACCAGTAGTGTTATTTTTAGATAACCTGCCCAGATTAGATAAAGCAGCATCTTAGCCAAAGTTTTGCCCGGACGCCAACCTATTAGTAGTTACGAGCGATAAGCAAGAAACAGACGCATTTAAACATTCGGTTTATACGAAGTTATAGGTCGTTATTATCGAACTATTCCTAGACTTAGGCTTAAAATGGCTACGAAGTCGTTTTCGCTTGTGGGGCAGGCGTGGTGAAGGGCGAGATTTAGCGATCAGTTGCGGACTATCGCTTCAACTCTTGCCAGGTAGGCATAGATTCTTGAGCGCCTATGCGGGTGACCGAAATTGCAGCGGCAGAGCAGGCGAAGACCGCAGCATCGAACAGCGGTTCATTTCTAGCGAATGCCGCTGCAAGCGCTCCATTAAAACAATCCCCAGCAGCGGTAGTATCAACAGCCTGCATCAAAGGTGCTGGGATTAGCTCACAGCCATTTGAATTTGCTAACAGCACGCCGGCGCCCCCCAACGTTAGAGCGACGTTTTTAGTGCCGCTAGCAACTAATTTTTTAACAGCAATTTTTGCGTCCTCAATGGAATTGATCACAATGCCAGTGAGACTCTCGGCTTCTGTGAGGTTAGGGGTTAGAAGAAACACCCCTTTGAGCACGGCAGGCGGCAGCACCTGAGCAGGTGCGGGGTCTAGAATCACGTTGCAGCCAGCGTGGTTCGCTAATTTGATGGCATGACACACGCATTCAAGGGGTATTTCAAGCTGCATTAGCAGTAAAGAGTCAGGGTCGAGGGATGCCAATGCAGCGTCTATATGAGAGTTGGTTAAGCTGTTATTTGCGCCCGGCGCAACCACAATATGGTTTTCGCCGGCCGTATCAACGCTGATCAACGCTACCCCTGAAGGCTCTTCGTGATCTTCAGTGACGAAGCCACAATCAATTCCTTCGGCTTGAAGCCGGCGTTTTGCCTGCTCGCCAAAACTGTCAGCACCAACATTGCCGACCATAGTTACCGAGCCGCCCAAGCGGGCTGCGGCGACGGCTTGGTTGGCACCTTTCCCGCCAGATGCCATGAAGAATTTGCCACCTAGAACGGTTTGCCCTGGGCGAGGCAGGACGTCTGTCCGCACCACCATGTCGGTATTGATACTGCCGATAACGATGATTGGCTGTGATGTTCTAATGGCCATAGTTCTCTCTATGTGTTTGGTGCAAGCGCGAGTGTCGATTTGTACAGGTCTAAGACCCCCGCACCGTCTACCGAGGTACAAATTGTACATTGGGGAAGGTTGTCCCAAGCATCGCTGACATAGGCGCGAACTCCATCACCGTGAATGGTTTGGCCAAGGGCTATCCCTTGGGTAACGACCCGCACGGGATGCTCAATAGTGGAAAACAGTTCAGGCTTTAAGAGGTAAGCTACAGCCGAAGAATCATGCAGTGGGCATTCAAATTTGCCGCTCAGGCTATGGTGAAAATCAAAATATAGCTGGTTAGTCTGAGCAATAAAATTGCCTGCATGAGGTGCCACGCGAACCAGCGATTGAATAAACTCGTGGTCCATAACTACTTCATGAGTGACGTCTAGACCAACAATTGTTGTGGCCATTGCGGCACTAAAAACTCTATCGGCGGCTAATGGGTCGCTGGCAATATTGGCCTCCGCGACCGGGGAGACATTGCCGCGGTGACCGTTGTAGCCAAAGGCGCCCCCCATCACGATGAGCTTATCCACTCGCTGCCCGAAGCTGGGGTCGAGCTGTATTGCTGCCGCAATATTGGTCAGCCCACCAACTGCAATAATGCTGATTTTATCCTGGGCAGCTGCGGTTAAATCTACTAACGCTTGCGCCGCGGATTTTGCTTCGGCGGACAGTGTGGTTTGGAATGAAATGACATCGCCTAATCCGTCTTTGCCATGGACATGTGCTGGGAAACCTTGGCTCAAGGGGGGTGATAGTGGAGCAGCCGCACCTTTAAAAACAGGGGCGTCGATGCCAAACAGCTGTTTGACAATTAGAGCATTTCTGGTGGTGTTCTCAACACTTGCATTGCCAAATTTCGTGGTAATAGCGATCAGTTCGATTTCAGGGGCGTAGTGAAGAAATAGCAAGGCCATCGCGTCATCAATGCCGATGTCGGTGTCGAAGATAACTGACTTCATTGTGGCCTCATTTACGTGTGGTGGCTTACCCTTATTGCGGCTAGCTAGGACGTTGCTTGTTCCAAGTATACTTGGAATGGGCGCAGTACCAATGGGTTCATTTTAGAGTGTCCCGAGCCCATGGATACCTTTTTAGGGCAACCGGTGTAGCTAATAATAAAGGCGTGATAGCCTTGGGAATCATGGGGCGTGTATCATGTTGCCCCCAAGGGCTATGATCTCTATCCTGTTAAGTTCATAGAGACTTTTCGTGAGCGTCCAGCGAGCGAATAAGTTATTTGCAATTAACCAATGCCAAAGGAGCTTTGCCAAAGTGGATCGGCTCGTCGTTAAATCAATAGATAAATTTCAGGACCCATTGCACACTGCCGATGGCGAAGAGCGCGCATTTGTCGATCTGCATTCCTTAGAAACCCTGTGGTTCAATACCGGCTCTTTATGCAATCTAACCTGCGCCAATTGTTACATTGAATCATCGCCGCACAATGACCGCCTAGCCTATATTGCGGTCGATGAAGTGGCGAGAGTACTACAAGAGATACATGATCAGGAGTTGAGTACCAAGCTAATTGGGTATACTGGGGGCGAGCCGTTTTTAAACCCCGAATTTTTAGAAATTCTTGAGCTGACCCTATCTAGCGGTTTCGATACCCTGGTGCTGACCAATGGCTTTAGGCGGATTGAGCGCTTTAAGACTGAGTTGTTGGCACTCAATGCCCGCTATGGCGCAAAGCTTCAAATACGCATTTCACTGGACCACCACAGCCCCCAGATTCATGAAAAAGAACGCGGCAGCGGGACGTTTATGCCAACCATGAAAAGCGCTAAATGGCTGTTCGACAATGGTTTTAGATTTAGCATTGCTGGGCGTGCCATCGAGGGTGAAAGCACTAAACTGGCATTGCAGGGCTATCAGCGTCTGTTGGATGAACTAGGCATTGGGCTCGACGCTGCAAAACCCGAGAATCTGGTGATCTTCCCAGAGATGGATTTAGACAAAGAGGTGCCAGAGATCACAGTAAAATGCTGGGATATTCTAGGCAAGAAACCGCAGCAACAAATGTGTGCCAGTGAACGGATGGTCGTTAAACGCAAAGGCGATGCAGGGCCAACTGTTCTGCCTTGTACACTCTTAGCTTATGACGAGCAGTTCAACCTTGGCTCATCGTTAGCTAGCGCAGCCACTAGGGTTCATTTAAACCACAAATTTTGCGCACAGTTTTGCGTGTTGGGCGGAGCCTCATGCTCGTCTACGGCCTAACATGATCAGTGTCGTCTTGCCCACATTCAATGAGGTGAGTTCGGGTTATCTCAAACCAATTTTAGAGTGTCTGGCACAGCTTAAAGACGCTGAAATTATCGTGGTGGATGGGGGCAGTACAGACGGCACGTTGGAGCTGGTTAATAGTTTTGCCGTTAGCTTAGTTTGCATTGGCAACAGCTCACGAGCGGCTAGGCTTAGCCAAGGCATTGCTAGCAGTCGCGGTGAGATAATTTTGCTGCATCACCCCCGTAGCCTTATTTGTGCTGATGCACTGAAACGTTTGCCTGCGGATGTTGCGGGACGCCAGAACTATTGGGGTGGGTTTACTCAGCAATTTGATAGTAGTCATCCACTGCTGAGGTTCACCTCCTGGTACTCGAATAAAATACGCTGCGACCGGCGAGGTATTCTCTATTTAGACCACTGTATTTTCTTCGACGCCAGACTAAAACAAGAGGGTTTCTCAATTCCCGATGTAGAAATTTTTGAAGACACAGAAATATCTAAAACCCTTAGCAGCTTCTCCCACCCAATTCGGTTACCGGGAGTATCGCAAACATCTGCCATTCGATTTCAGAAAAACGGAGTATACCGACAAGCCTTGATGAACCAAGTTTTAAAACTTGGCTACGCGCTAAACGTGCCGGCAAAAATTATGAACCGGCTCTATGAGAAAGGGCTGGGCCTGAATTCCTAAGTCGTTTGTGCTTACTCGTATTTCTTGAACCAAGCCAGAATGTTTTCCACTTTGCCGATTAGTCTGGAAGGTCTGCCGGCAATATTGTGAGAAGAGCCGGGAATTCTAATCATTACGGTATCGACTCCTTGAATATTGAGTGCTTGGTAAAGCTGCTCGGTTTCAGAAATTGGCGTGCGTCTGTCTTCCTCACCAACCATCAGCAGCGTGGGCGTTTTCATATTGCCAACCAAGGATAGTGGCGAACGCTGCCAGTACTCTTC
The DNA here is from genome assembly GCA_047617585.1 of Pseudohongiellaceae bacterium. GTDB lineage: Bacteria > Pseudomonadota > Gammaproteobacteria > Pseudomonadales > Pseudohongiellaceae > UBA9145. Next base: position 6,819 of record JBLGBD010000146.1, read on the forward strand.
GATGTTTTCCCACGGCAGGCCTGCAAACTGATTGTCGATCTGGCCAATGCCGCTGTCGGCTGTGAGCACCTTAGAAACCCAGTTAACCACTGGCTTTGCCACCGCCGCTGCTCTAAACCTATCGGTGAGGCCGATGGCATAGGCTGCAGCAATGCCGCCAGCGGAACCACCGGTGATGTAAAGTTGGTCTGGGTTGATAAAGCCTTGGGCAATCAGAGCGTCGATCCCTGACATGTGGTCAGAGAAATCATACTCGGAGGAGTATTTGTTCTGCAGCAATAGCGCGAAGCGTTCGCCATAACTCGTGCTGCCGCGGTGGTTGTTGTAAAAAACAATATAACCTTCAGCCGCCATGCGCTGCATTTCCGCCGAAAAATGCGGGCCATAGGCAGAATGAGGACCACCATGAATTTCAAGAATCAGCGGGTAGGTTTTAGTAGGGTCAAACTCTGGCGGTGTTAGGTACCAGCCTTGAATTTCCTCACCGTCGATCGCTGAGTTGTAAACAATCTCGGACAGCTCGCCAAGGGTTTTGTGGGCGAGCAGATCTTCGTTTAAGAAAGTGAGGCGAGTCTCTTCTGGACCGCGAATAACATAGAGGTCTGCCGGCCGGTTATAAGCACCTTTAGTAAATGCCACGGTCTGTCCTGCGGCATGATAATCGCCGCTGGTATACGGCCTACCTAAAGATTCGCCACCAAGACCACTGACTAAGGGCTGATGTCTGCCTTCAAGGTTGACTCGGTAGACGTCGGTGACACCGCGGCTAGTGATCTGGTAAATGAGACTGCCATTGTCGTCCCATTGGATATTACTCAGGGAATTGTCGATGTCCGCTGACAGCACACGGTCATTGCCACCATCTAAACTCATCACATGTAAATAACGATTGCGATAGGCTAGCTTGAGATTGTCTGACTTACCGTAAGCGATCAGCCGGCCGTTAGGTGAAATTACCGGCGCTGTTTCAACACCGGGCTCGTCCGTAATTTGCTGAATATTGCCTGCCATCGATACGCTGTAAATATTGGATTCGCGACTTTCAAACTCCCAGTTATCACTTCTATTGGCGGCAAAGAAAATTCGATCGCCATCGGGTGTCCAGCTCAGGGTTCCATTGTGATGGTAGTTGCCGCTGGTCAATTGGCGTGCAGTACCCCCTTCGGCGGGCACGACAAAAATGTGAGTAAAGGCAGGATCCAGGATGCCACGGCCATCAGCCTGATAGCGCACTTGTGTAATGTATTCAAAGGCTGGCGACCACTCAGCGCCGTCTGGCTTTTTAGGCATGGCAACCGAGAAAGGCTTCTCATTGGTTTTCACGCTCATGGT
>JBLGBD010000147.1:0-7965 GCA_047617585.1 Pseudohongiellaceae bacterium
TAGAAGAACAGAACCAACTGATCGCAGGTTTACAGGGCCTGAAGGATTTGCCATGTGAAACAGCGGACAAACATCGAGTTAGTCTTTGGGTGAATACTGGCCTTATGAGCGATGTTATGCAGTCGCTAGATCAAGGCGCAGAGGGGATAGGCCTATTTAGAACAGAGGTTCCATTTTTGCTCGCCGAGCGATTTCCCAGCGAGCAAGAGCAAACCGTTATTTATCGAGAGCAGCTTCAGGCCTTCGCGCCGAGCATTGTCACCATGCGAACTCTTGATGTGGGCGGAGACAAATCACTGCCGTACTTTCCCATCGAAGAAGCCAACCCATTCTTAGGCTGGCGAGGCATTCGCGTTACCTTAGATCATCCCGAAATATTTATGGCTCAGGTAAGAGCAATGCTGCGTGCGAGTATTGGTCTAGAAAATTTGCAAATTATGCTACCAATGATTAGCAATGTGAATGAAGTGAATTCAGCGCTAAGGCTTATAAAAAAAGCCTATAGAGAACTACTGCAGGAAGGCCATGATGTTAAATTCCCCCCTGTAGGTGTGATGATTGAATTGCCAGCCGCTGTCTACCAGACCCGAGCACTGGCCAAGTTAGTGGATTTTATTTCAGTGGGCAGCAATGATTTAACCCAATACCTTTTGGCAGTTGATAGAAACAATCCGCGGGTTGCTAATCTCTACTCAGCGTTTCACCCCGCAGTGCTTGCGGCACTATCATCCGTGGTTAAGTTAGCCCAAGAAGAAGGTAAGCCGGTGAGCATCTGTGGCGAAATGGCTGGGGATCCAGGAGCAGCGGTTTTACTTGTCGCTATGGGCTACGATGTGCTTTCTATGAATGCGTCATCGTTGCTCAAAGTAAAGTCTGTCATTCGAAGCATAACGTTAGATATTGCGCAGGATCTTTTAGAACAGGTTATGCAGATGGATGATGCTCAAACTATCCGCAGTGCGGTAGATCTCACGCTGTACAATGCTGGCGTCGATAGACTACTGCGCTCGTCACGCACTAACTAGTAGGCTGGTTTTCATTTTCCATTGCCGTTGCAAGGTCTATATTGCCTGCACTGGACAGTCTCTCAGCGACCGATTGCTGATCTTGCCTGCTTCTGTTCTGACTTAGCTTAAATTTGCATAGGATATCTGAGATCGACAGCTCAATACCAACGATGCCCTCTAACATGGACGCTGCATAATCTGGTTGCCAAGGGTCGGCATACGCCTTTTCTGCTTCAACGGTTAAACCATCAACGATGCTTTTTATTTCTTCGAGATCGGTGATTGATTTTGCGGCCCCGTAAATATGCACTGCCTGATAATTCCAAGTAGGTACGCCGGGAGAGTGGTACCAAGCCGGGCTAATGTATCCATGGGGCCCATTGACCACCACTAACACTTGAGCCGCGCTCAAGTGTTTCCATTGGGGGTTTGCCTTAGCGATATGCATACGTAGAGTTTGGCTACTAGCATCAAACAAAAAAGGCAGGTGGGTTGAAAAGGGCTTGCCATCGATAATAGAAATCAGTTCGCCAAAATTGTTTTGCATTAGAAATTCGGCGACTTTCTCAGCGTCTGCAATGGTGAAGTGTTTAGGTATATACACAGCGTATTACTCAGGAATGCGGCTATGCACTAAGCGCAGCCTAAAATTGATAAAAATGGCGCTCTGTGCCGACGGCTGATTCAGCATAGTTTTGCTCACTAAAATAGCTTGTACCTGTCGCTGTCAAAATAGCCGCTGTAGAACACAGGGTTCCATAGTGGCGCGCAGGGTTTGAAATAAAAGCTGAAGATAGGGTCCGCTCTAGCTCCAGCGGGACTCCCGTATTGGGCAATAATTCGTCAGCCGCTTGCGTCCTATCCTGCATCATATGGATGAGTCTGTCTGTGGTCAGGTTTGTAGGGTCCGCTAGGAGCTGAATCAACTGAGATTTGCCGTTGAGTATTTTTGGCCACGGGCTATTTAGTATGCCATTGGATAATCCGTAAATACCTGCCGGTAGCTCCTGACACAGCCCTTTAAAGTTATTCATATACCATAGGGACTTGCCATCGCCGATCAATAAATTAAACCCTGCATAGAGTCCAAAATCAGGCTTCACCAAATCACAGTAGGCGCTCGCGCTGAGTGAGCCGCTTAGAAAATTTCGGGTTAGCTCCCCCCTCGATCGCGGCTTCGCTTCAATTTGCAGTGGGTCTCTTATATTCGTCACGGCTGCAAAGCGCCCCGCGGGGGTGACCCCTAGCCAAGTACCACCGAATTGTAGATCTCGGCCGGCAAGAATGTCAGACTCTGAGTCTGGCCAGAAATCAGCTTGCTGGGTAGGCCGCGTAAACAGCTCATCGCGATTAGCAGCAACTACTAGTTCTATTTCTGGCAGCGCTTTATGGGCAAATAATATTAGACACATGAGCTGAATGTTAGCATTAATCCACACACCAAGAGAGAGTCAAAAAGACAAGGCCCGTGCCTAATTCGGCTCAATAGACCGACACCTGATATACTCTAGCTACACTGAAATAGGATCAATCAAGAATGCTCACATTTCCCGAATTCAACCCAGTTGCCATCGCTATTGGGCCAATAAGTATTCATTGGTATGGGTTGATGTATGTGGTGGCGTTTGGGGGTGCTTGGGCTCTTGCCTCGTATCGCGCCAAGCAAGTTCCCCAGCAGTGGAGCTCTGAGCAGGTTTCTGATCTTATTTTCTACGGAGCGCTGGGCGCCGTGATTGGCGGCCGGATGGGGTCGGTGCTGTTTTACAACTTCGACCGCTTTCTCAGCGATCCTATTTGGCTGCTGCGAGTCTGGGAAGGAGGCATGTCTTTCCATGGTGGTTTCCTAGGGGTAATCCTCGCAACCTACCTTTATTCGCGCAGCTTGAAGAAACAGTTTTGGGAAGTCATGGACTTTGCTGCACCGGTAATCCCTTTTGGTCTGGGTGCCGGTCGTATTGGTAATTTTATTGGCGGAGAACTCTGGGGTAGGCCCACTGATCTGCCTTGGGGTATGGTGTTCCCTCATGTTGACCAGTTGGCGAGGCATCCGTCTCAGCTTTATCAATTCGCCTTAGAAGGCGTGCTTCTATTTTCGATTTTGTGGTGGTACTCATCAAAGCCGAGACCGCGTTTGGCTGTCTCTGGCTTGTTCGCTGTGATCTACGGCAGCCAGCGGTTTTTGGTGGAGTTTGCGCGCCAGCCCGATGACCATATTGGTTTCATCGCCTTCGACTGGTTAACCATGGGCCAACTATTATCGCTACCCATGATAGTACTAGGGCTAGGCTTTATCTTCTTTGCCTATAAATATAACCAGCAGCCATTAACCCAGTAAAATTTAACTGAGCGAAATAGTAATGCAGCAATATTTGGAGCTATGTCAGCGCATCATTGATCAAGGCGTTTGGATCGAAAATGAACGAACCGGCAAGCGCTGTTTAACTGTAATCAATGCCGACCTTGTCTATGATGTTGGCAACAACCAATTTCCGATTATCACCACTCGAAAGAGTTACTGGAAAGCAGCGATTGCCGAGCTATTAGGCTATCTGCGAGGCTACGACAACGCGGCAGATTTTCGCGCGCTTGGGACTAAATCTTGGGACGCAAACGCTAATCAAAATTCGGCGTGGTTAAATAATCCAGTGCGCAAAGGCGATGATGATATGGGCCGGGTTTACGGCGTGCAGGGCAGGCGCTGGCAAAAGCCAGACGGTTCGGTGTTGGATCAGCTGGAAAAAATTGTCAGTGATCTAAACCAAGGACTAGATGACCGCGGCGAGATACTGACATTTTACAACCCAGGCGAATTCGAACTTGGCTGTTTGCGGCCTTGTATGCATACGCACAATTTTTCCTTACTGGGTGACACACTCTATTTGACCAGCTACCAACGCTCTTGCGACGTGCCCTTGGGCTTGAACTTTAATCAGATACAGGTATTCACTCTACTTGCCCTCATGGCACAAATCATCGGTAAGAAACCAGGTTTGGCTTACCATAAAATAGTTAATGCCCATATCTATGAAGATCAGCTTGAGCTGATGCGAGATGTGCAACTTAAAAGAGCGCCGTTTGCACCCCCCGTATTGCATATTAACCCCGAGATTAAGACTCTAAAAGACCTTGAAACATGGGTAACCTTGGATGATTTTTCGGTCGAGGGGTATCAGCATCATGACCCGATAAGCTATCCTTTCTCCGTATAGAAGTAGACGAATTTATGAAGCTAGCTCTTATCTGCGCAATGGCAAGCAATCGAGTCATTGGCGACAAAAATAGTTTGCCTTGGCGCCTGAGTGACGACCTTAAGTATTTTAAGCGGGTCACTATGGGTAGCTGTATAATTATGGGCCGAAAAACCTGGGAGTCTATTGGCAGGCCATTGCCAGGCAGAACCAATATCGTTCTAACCTCAAACACAGAATTCTACGCGGAGGGAGCCACGGTGGTTTCATCGCTGGACGAGGCGATGAGCGTTGCTGAAAAAGTCTCCGCAGAGGCAGGTATGGATGAGGCATTCGTAATTGGGGGTGCTGCGTTGTACAAAGCTGCGCTGCCATTTGCTCAGCGGTTTCATTTGACGTCGGTGCATGCCAACGTCGAAGGCGACACTAGTTTAGTAGAGTTTGATGAAAGCGATTGGATTGAAGAATCGCGCGAGGATTTCTCTAAGTCCGAAGCCAATGAATTCGATTTTAGTATAAGGGTGTTGCGAAAACGCCCTTAAAGTCATCACTAAATGCTTTTGCTCAGCACTTTGGAATTTCGCTGATAGTTATAAAGCAGTTTTTTCCCTTGAGGCAATGCATCGATAGTGTCCAAGCGGAAGCCTTTTTCTATAAACCAATGATCAGTCACGGTGGTGAGCACGAACACCTGCTTAAAACCACTTTGTGCGGCATTGGCCTGTAGCTTATTGAGTAATCGATCCCCATAGCCTCTGTTCCTGTAATGCTCATCAATAGCAATGCAGGCAAGCTCACCGCTGTCTTGATCCATTGGATAAAACGCGGCGCAGGCGATAATACTGCCTTCTAGTTCCACTACCTGGAAGTTTTTGATCTCGTTCTCTAGCAATTCGCGAGAGCGAGTGACTAAGGTTCCGTTTTGTTCCAATGGGGTAATGAGAGCGAGTATTCCAGCCACATCATTAATAGTAGCCTGACGCAGTTGGTCGAAGTTGTCATCACTAATAAGGCTGCCTTTGCCGTCTCGGGTAAACAATTCCTGCAGCATCGCCCCATTGGCTTTGTAGCTAATGAGATGACTTCTATGGACGCCGCTTTGATAAGCGTGAAGGGCCGCTTGCAGAGCTTTTTTCATGGCCACGGTATCGGCTGACGGGTCTTGGGAGAATCTGTCCAGCTGATCTAAGGCGTCTTTTTCCGATAACGACGGGATCAACTTTCCCTGTGCACTGTGTATGCCATCAGCAGGAGTGAGCAGTATTAATTTGTCTGCATTGAGGCTGATAGCGACGTGAGTGGCGATCTCTTCCGCCGTTAAGTTAAATACTTCACCTGTTAACGAATAGCCCAAATTAGACAGCATAACAATATTGTCGTTGGCTAACTGTTGGTCTATCTCTGTGCTGTGAATTTTCCTCACTTTACCTGTGAAGTGATAATCAACGCCTTCATGAATACCGTAGGGTTTAGCCGTCACAAAATTGCCACGGCAGACTCTAATGTTTGAACCTGCCATAGGAGAGCTGTTAAGCCCAACGGAAAACAAGGCTTCGATTTTTGTGCTGACCGCACCCACGGCCGCAGATATCTCGTTGATAGCGTCAGCTTGAGTGATGCGAATCTGATTGTGATACTCACTAGGTAGTGACTTGGCGTTAAGCGCGGCGGTGATTTGCGGCCTTGCGCCGTGTACCAACACCAGCTTCACGCCCAAGCTGTGTAGCAAAGTCATATCACAAATTAGGTTTGAAAAATTGGGGTCCTCTACCGCTTCACCGCTTAACAAGACCACGAAGGTTTTGCCCCGATGGGCATTGATGTAGGTCGTGGAGGCTCGAAACCAATCAATATAGTCTTTGTAGTCAGTCATAGGGCTAGTGTAGACAGTGTCTTGTTATAAGTTTTGTTAGTAAATTTAAGCACGGATTGATCATGTTTAGTGACATATATTCATCAGGCTGGTGGGCTTGATCAATGTTACCGGGGCCCATAATAATTGTATCCATTCCCAGCTGCTGAAGAAACGGGCCTTCTGTCCCAAAACCTACGCTTATGGCCTGATTGCCAGACAGCTCTTCAGCTAGCTTTATGAGCTGGCTATTCTCGTGGGCAAAGAAAGCCGGCACCCCGCTAAACAGTGGCACCATCTCGACGCTGATATCTAGTGGCTTCACGACAGCCAACACCCGCTGCTTGATCTCATGGCGAATAGTCTCGATATGCATCCCTGGCATCAATCGCACATCGAACTCAAGTTCGCAGCTACCGCAAATACGGTTCGGATTATCGCCCCCATGAATACAGCCAAGGTTCAATGTCGGGTGGGGGATATCAAACAGCGGATTTGTGTACTTGGCTTTTAGCTCTTCCCGATACAGCATTAAATCACCAATAACCCTATGCATAGCATCTAAGGCATTGCGCCCCAATGCGGGGTCAGAAGAATGACCGGATTGCCCTAGTAGACGAATAGACTCCATCATGATTCCTTTGTGAGCACGCACCGGCTGCAACCCAGTGGGCTCCCCTATGACTGCCGAGCGGGCCTTGGGCCTGCCTAATTCAGCCAGAGTGCGAGCGCCCTGCATCGAGGTTTCTTCATCAGAGGTGGCAAGGATAATAAGAGGCTCTTTAAATTTGGCCTTCAGCAGTGGTTTTGCCGCTGCCATTATTAGCGGGAAAAACCCCTTCATGTCAGTAATTCCAAGGCCGTAGATCCTGCCATCTTTTTCGGTCGCATGAAATGGATCAAGCGTCCAAAGTTCTTCATTCAATGGCACTGTGTCGGTGTGACCGGCTAACACCAGCCCGCCTGGGCCAGACCCAATTGAGGCGAGTAAATTAAACTTCTCGCCAGTGCTGTCAGTGGGAATGATCTCGCAGTCGAATCCAAGCGCTTCAAACTCACAGGCTAGATAGTCAATAATGGCTTTATTACTAGTGTCTATGGCAGGGTTCGCCGAGCTGATACTGCTTAAGTTGACGACCCTATCCAGCTGCTCGCGTAAGGTCTTATTGTCAATTGAAGACATGGCTAGGCTACCTTGGGTTAAAACAAGTCGAGTTTAAGACTTTGCGCTAAGCTTAGCGATAAGGTCAGTTTTGGCGGCCATTATATAATCGTTAACGTGAAGTCCATTTATTTTATGGGACCACCAGTAGACTGTAACTTTGCCCCACTGGGTTGTTATTGATGGGTGATGGTCTTCTCTATCAGATAGCATAGCGAGCTTATGGGTGAATGCAAAGGCATCGCTGAAGCCGACAAAATGGAACTGGCGTTTAATTTTTTCTACGCCCTCATGGAATCCCCTGTGCCATCTAGGGACTGACCTAGAAAAAGTGGTAGATTCTTCTTCGGTAACTACCGCCGCACCATAGCGCAGTATTTCGCAGTGTCTGGATGAAAGTTCAACATCGTCATCAATCATAAGAATGTCTCAAGAACCGTATTAAGAAAACGCCAGCCAGCTTCGGTCGTTCGTACCCTTGAATGCTGAACCGATAATAAATTCGCCTCAATCAGTGAGTCTATAGGTTTTCGAATAGTCTCGAAAGGCACCCCGGTAGATTGCTCAAAATCAGAGATGGAAAACCCCTGCCTTAGGCGCAGTGCGTTCATCAAGAACTCTAAGGTTCGCTCTTGAATGGGGACGTCTGTCTTATGTGCAATTAAACTTAAATCGTTAGCCAAATAGTGTTTAGGCTGCTTGTGTTTTCTCAGCCTTACAATTGAACCGTCGGTAAGAGTTAGTTTGCCGTGGGCT
>JBLGBD010000148.1:0-7956 GCA_047617585.1 Pseudohongiellaceae bacterium
CAGAGCACTTATTATTGATGACGTTATTACTGCGGGCACAGCGATTCGCGAAGCGGTTGAAATCCTTGCCACAAATGGCGCCGATCTTTGCGGTATTGCTGTGGCCATGGACCGTCAAGAAAAAGGCACTGCCGAGAAATCGGCCATTCAAGAAATTGAAGAGAATTATAAGGTGCCAGTTGTAAGTATTATAACGCTTAAAGATATTATTAATTATCTTGAGAAGGCTCAAAACAGACAGTTGTCTGCCAACTTAGCTGCAGTGCAAGCGTACCGTGAGAGTTATGGAGTTAGTTAGAACCCTTTGGATTCTTGATCTGGTGGCGAGTCAGCAGGAAACGGCATTAGCAAATCTCTGCTTAGGTGTTGCCACTGGACATCCCAGTTCTCAAGGGGAGAGGCTTTGAATTCACTTCTTACAAACTGCACCAACCTACCTTCACAGCTTGCTAGCAGTAAATTTGCAAGTGCTTGGGGTGATGCGGTGGGTTTTAGGTTTTCGCGAATCTGGGCTTCTCGCAGTACTTGTTTTAATTGTGATTCCAGGCGGGCAAAAAACTGAGCAATTCGGGTGCGCAGGCGTTCGGTTTCGCCGGCTAAAGCATCACCTGTCAGGAGCCGGGTCATGCCAGGGTTTTTTGCCGCAAATGTAAGCAATAGGGTAAGTATTTTCTGGCAGCGAACTTCAGCACTGTTTTCTTCGTTAAGGATTTTGGTGACCCGCAGAAACAAAGTATCTTCGATGAACTTGATTAGCCCCTCAAACATTTGCGCTTTGCTAGGGAAATGGCGATAGAGTGCCGCTTCTGAAACTCCTACCTCTTTTGCCAATGCGGCGGTTGTAATACGCTCTCCCGGTGCGGACTCAAGCATGCGAGCGAGGGCCTGAAGGATTTGGTCTTTGCGAGAAATCTTTACGCTGTTTTCCATAGTATGTGATGTCTATTGGCTCGATGAGCCACGGTGGCTATTTTTCTAGACCGGCAAGGGAGATTAGTGTGCCGACCCCCTCGTCGGTGAATATTTCCAGCAATACGGCATGTTCAACCCGGCCATCGATTATGTGCGCACTTGTAACCCCAGCTTTAACAGCTTTGAGAGCGCACTCGATTTTGGGAAGCATGCCCCCTTGTATAGTCTTATCGGCAATAAGTGCGTCAACTTGCTTAGTACTTAGCCCGGTAAGCACTTTACCGTTCTTGTCTTGAACGCCTGCTACATTAGTGAGCATCACCAGTTTCTCGGCACCCAGAACGCTGGCAATTTCGCCCGCCACTGAATCGGCATTGATATTATAGCTATTGCCCGCGTCGTCGGTGCCTATAGGCGCGATAACGGGGATAAAATCACTGTCTCGCATCATCTCAAGGATTTCGGTATTAATCTTGACTACTTCGCCGACCTGGCCGATATCCAAGCCACTGTCAGATTCAGCCGCGCCTTTTTGGCGGATTTTTAGTTGCCTAGCCTTGATGAGGTTGCCATCTTTGCCGGTCACACCAACAGCCTTGCCTTGGTTGAGATTGAGTAGGTTGACGATCTCCTTGTTCACCAAGCCGCCTAAAACCATTTCTACAACGTCCATGGTTTGGCTGTCGGTAACTCGAAGCCCATCTATGAAATTGGATTCGATATTCAACTTCTTCAGCAGGCTGCCAATCTGTGGCCCGCCTCCGTGAACAACGATTGGGTTCATCCCCACCAGTTTCATCAACACTATATCGCGCGCGAAGCTTTGTTTGAGTGTCGAATCCACCATGGCATTGCCACCATACTTAATGACGATGGTTCGGCCGGTGAATTTCTGAATATAGGGCAGCGACTCAGTTAGAACCTTGGCTATATTCTTTGCATTTTCAAGCGATAGTGACATGGATAGATTTTCCTAGAAAAGCTGACTAGTGTGAATTCAAGGCAGTGAGGGATTTAGCATGGCGCCGGTAGTTTGGCAGCAAATCAAAAACCCAGCTGTATATTTTTATCTGCGGCGTGGATTAAAGCTTTAAATTGGTTTTTCAAATAGTCGATCTGAACCAGTGTATCCGCCTCGAATCTAAGCAATAGCGCTGGGCTGGTGTTGGATGCTCGGATCAAGCCCCAGCCGAAATCGAACTCGATTCGAAGCCCATCAATGTGACAAATTTTAGCTTGAGGAAAAACAGCCAAAGAGCGTACCTTGGCCATTAGCTCAAATTTAATCTCGTCGCTTACCTGAACTGCGATTTCGGGAGTGTTCAGCGGGGTTTGCAGGGTCGCAAATTCAATGCCTGAAGAGTGGTCTAATTCACTCAAAATTTCTATCGTCCTAGCCGCCGCATATAGGCCATCATCGAAACCGTACCAACGATCCTTGATGAAAATGTGAGAAGCAAATTCGCCGCCCAGCGGCGCCCCGGTTTCGGCCATCTTTTGTTTCATAAAAGAGTGCCCACTGCGATGCATGACTGGAATAGCACCTAACTGAGTAATTAGTTGCGCAACAGCGCGGCTGCATTTTACATCGAAGACAATGGCCTCCCCTGGGTATTTTGGCGCGATGGCTTTGATCAGCAGCATTAAGAGGCGGTCGGTACCTACCACTTCGCCGTCGTTGGTGACTATTGCTACTCGATCGCCATCGCCATCGAAAGCAATGCCAAGGTCTGCTTTTTGTTTAAGCACTTCAGCGCACAGTTGCTCTAAATTTTTTGCCACTGTTGGGTCGGGATGATGATTGGGAAAGTTTCCATCGACATCACAAAATAGCGGGACTACATCGCAGCCAAGTTTTTCAAACAGCTCAGGCGCTATTACGCCAGGAACAGCATTGCCGCAATCAATAACAATACGCATCGGTTTCTTTAGCGTGATTTTTGAACAAATGTCAGCGATGTACTGTTGATTCACAAAAATAGCGTGATAACTACCGGTCCCGCTTAACAGACGCTTTTCTTGAATGCGAAGTCTTAAATTTTGAATTTGCTGTGATGTCAGGCTGATTCTTCTAAATAGAATTTTCAGCCCGTTATAATTAGCTGGGTTATGGCTTGCGGTAAGCATCACGCCAGAGGTGTGAGCTAGCGCGTGAGTGGCAAAATACACAACCGGCGATGGGACTAACCCTAAGTCGATAACATTGCAGCCGGTCGATAGGATTCCGTCAATTGTCGCCTGCGAAAGTGCTGGGCTAGAGTTCCTGCCGTCGAAGCCAAAATAGAGGGTGTCAATGCCCTGCTCCAGTGCGTCGCTAGCTATAGCTTTGGCGACTAAAAAAATAACCGCAGGAGTCAGCTGGGTATCGGTAATTCCCCGAACGTCATAGGCTCGGAAAATAGTGGATGCAGGGTTTGTCTCTGGGTAGTTTGAAAACTCGAGACTCGTCTGGCTTGGATGTTCAATCGTTTCGGACATGATGTTTGGTTTTTATTGGTTTAGTTGCTCGATAATTAGTTGCAGCATCTGCCTCGCGGCTAAGTGTTTATTTGCGGCGGGCAATTCTTTGACACTCGTTGCGGTGATTGCAGTAAAGGCAATGGAGTCACTGTTGAATGTCTCGGTGGCATTGTTGGCAAACACAATATCCAGTTTTTTTCTCGTGAGCTTGTCTCGCCCATTGGCTACGAGATTTTCAGTTTCAGCCGCGAAACCAACCATGATTGGTCGATTCGGTAGCTTGGCAATTTCGCTAATAATGTCTGGGTTTTTGGTCAGTTGAATCTCAAGGGAATCCGCGTTCTTCTTAATTTTGTGCGTTTGGACTGTCACCGGCCTGTAGTCGGCAACCGCGGCCACTCCAATAAAGATATCGGCCGCATCGATTGCATCAAGGCAGGCGTTCAGCATCTGCTGCGCTGTAGTCACATCAACTCGCTTAACACTCGCAGGAGTCGGCAATGATACCGGGCCGCTTATTAGCGTGACCTGTGCGCCGGCCAAGGCGGCTTCGGTGGCTAGCGCATAGGCCATTTTTCCGGAGCTGTGGTTAGTAATAAAGCGCACTGGATCGATAGGTTCTTGGGTCGGACCACCGGTAATTAACAGGTGTTTTCCCGCCAATGCCCCCACGGGGAACAAATCTGCACACAGCTGCAGAATCTCGGCAGGCTCCAGCATACGGCCAAGGCCGACATCTCCACAGGCTTGTTCCCCCGCGGCAGGGCCGAACAGGTGAAAGCCCCGGGTTTTAACGACATCCAAATTTGCTTGGGTGGCCGCATCGGCCCACATTGCCTGGTTCATCGCTGGTGCCAAAGCGACCGGCGCTGAGGTCGCCAGCACCAAGGTGCAAAGCAAATCGTCTGCGTGGCCGCTGGCGAGTTTTGCAAGGCAGTTTGCTGTAGCCGGCGCGATAATTATTAGGTCTGCCCAGCGAGCGAGTTCAATATGGCCCATGCCAGCTTCGGCGTCAGCATCAAGCAGTTCAAGGTGGACCCTATTGCCCGACAGTGCTTGTAGAGTGAGGGGGGTCACAAACTCTGTGGCTGCCTGTGTCATAACAATCTGAACTTGAGCCCCGGCTTTAATAAACAGGCGGGTAAGCTCGGCACATTTGTAGGCCGCAATGCCGCCGGTAATACCTAGTAAAATGTGTTTATTGGATAGACTTAGCATGGATAATTGACCATCAAAGAAGGCTGAAAAATCGAGGGAATCCTAGCAGTTAGGCTATTTTTAAGCAATTTGGCTGAGATTTTGGTGGTTTCCAAATAAGCGTCTAAGCTGCATGAATCTATTGAGGACCCTGCAGTATGAATATTACTTCCTGGCCAGTTATAGAAAGACCTAAAGAGAAGTTGCTTGCTCAAGGGGTTGCTAGACTCAGCGACGCTGAGCTTCTGGCACTCATTTTGCTATCTGGGGCCTCTGGTATAAACGTCGTGGATCTTGCCCGGCAATTGCTTAATCAGTTCGGCGGCCTGCGCGGCCTGCTGTCTGCCAGCAAAACCGAAATCTGCCAGATTAACGGCCTTGGCGATGCCAAATACTCGCGGTTATGTGCGGTCAAAGAACTTGGCGACCGTTATCGGCTAGAGGAAATTCCTCGAGGTGATGTATTTAACGGGACAGCGGCTACCAAAGACTATCTAAGAGCCAAGTACTTGAATCTGGATATCGAGGTTTTCTCTGGGCTATTTTTAGATTCCCAGCATCAGCTGATCAAAATTGAAGAGCTATTTGTCGGCACGATTGATGGGGCAGCGGTTTATCCTCGAGAGGTTGTTAAAAAGTGCTTACATCTAGGCGCGGCGGCGGTTATCTTTGCTCATAATCACCCCTCTGGTGTGGCCGAGCCAAGCCATGCCGACATCGCAATTACCAGCAAACTAAAAGCTGCGCTGCAGACGGTTGATATCCGGGTTTTAGATCATTTGATTATCGGCGACCCAAACATCACCTCAATGGCAGAAAGAGGTTTAATCTAAGTCGTTGATTTTAGATAACTTAGCAAATACGCCACTTCAACTGTATTGCTTTTGTTAAAGGCTTTTGGTATAAAACGCAGCTCATTTTTGACCTCGGCCAAATTTCGACCAAGGTTGATCATTTTTTTAGTCACAATCAGATAATGAGGCAGCCACATGTCTAGGGTATGTATGGTCACGGGCAAGAAGCCAGTAGCCGGAAACAATGTGTCCCACGCGAATAACCGCACTAAGCGTAGATTTTCGCCAAATATCCATTCCCATCGCTTTTGGGTTGAATCAGAAAATCGATTTGTAAAGTTGCGTCTATCCACTAAGGGTATGCGCATCATCGACAAGAATGGAATTGATGCGGTTCTGCTAGAAATTCGTAGTAGCGGAGTCCAGGTGTAATTACGCCTAGGGAATTTGGAGATTCGAGATGAGAGACAAGATTAAGTTAGTATCTAGTGCCAACACTGGCCACTACTACACAACTGACAAAAACAAGCGCACCATGCCAGACAAGATGGAAATCAAGAAGTTTGATCCTGTTGTCCGCAAGCATGTGATCTACAAAGAAGCCAAGATTAAGTAATCTGGCACTCTAAGTAGGCGTAAAAAGCCGGTGTCGTTGCGAGACCGGCTTTTTTGTGGCCGTTATTTAAGGCTCAGTATTAATGGGTAAATGTTATTTTGATTTACTCAGCTGCTTTATCAGCTTTTCTGTTGTAGCCAGCAGTTTAGGGTCAGCCGCGAACTCTTTCTTCAATTTGCCCACGGTTGTGGATACTGTGCCATAACGTTTGAGCTTGAATAGCTTGGCGATAGTTTGCAGTGTGACAGCAGATAGTTCTTGGCACAGATACATAGCTACCCACCTAGGCACGTTTTTCGACCCGGGCCCTCTAGCCGCCTTATAAATGCTAACCTCATCTACCTTAAACTGCTTAGCCACAGCGGTGATGATCTGCTTGCAAGAGGGCCTCCACTTGGCATTGGCGCCTCGTGAAACACCGCGCACAGTGGTGCTGGACTTCTTCTTGGCAGCCGAGGCTTTAAATTTCTCATCACCCATGACCGACGACAGATTCTTTTTGCCATAGAAGTGGGCAATTTCGGTATCGACGCCTTCCGCAACAAACGCGGTATAGGCGGCGCTGCGCTTTGCGGGTGCTGCCTTAATTTGGTTTAAGGTCTCGTCACGGTTGAACCAAACAGGTGGCTTGGCTTTGCCTGTGACTAGGCCAAAACTGCTCCAAGGATAGCTGGCCATCTCCGATGGCTTAACGCGGGTATGAATATACCGAGACAATGGCAGCAGGTATTTGTCGGCTTGCACCAGTACTGCTTTATACCGGCCTTTAAAAAGTGAGCCTTCTGACTTTTTCAGCTTTTGATATTGCTGAGTGTAGAGGCCATCCACCTGACGCATAAATCGGCTTAAGTTAGCTTCGGGGGTTTTGATCACTAGATGGTATTGATCCCGTAGCAGGCAAAAAGCATGCACTTCCACATTCAGTCTAGAACAAGTCTCAGCAAGCCCCTCTACAAAGGCTTCAAAGTATTTAGCCGCAGGAAATACGCGTTGGCCGTCAAGGCCATAATTGGAGACATGGTACATCGCATCTGGGTATTCTATTCGCAGAGGTCTGGCCATCTTAGTTCCTTGTTTTAATTATTAGTGGATAGAATTAGAGCTGGCTCTTTCGGGCAGGTAATATGAGTAACGCAATTATAAATCAAGGTCAATGTTTATTAGATTGATATAACGCAATTTGGCACGAATTGAAGAGTAATCAAGCTAAGCATTGGCGTGTCACTGTGGACGCAACAAACCCGAACTTTCCCTATCAGTACTTAAAGCGAGGTTTGACCCCTTACTAGAGCTGTTATTAATTTAGGGCTTAGATGCCGTAATTATGGCTCTGGCTGGTGCCGGATGCCCTTCGATAGTAATTTCACCGTTAGCATCGAGCGCATCGCTTAGCGAATCAAAAGGCATCCAGGGAGTTTTACGCTGCTCGTCCAATGTGGTTTTAGACTCATCAACCAATTTAATATTCGTAAACCCACATTTGCTTAACCATGACATTAAAGTCGCGCTGGTTGGGACAAACCAAACATTTGACATGCGGGCATAACGATCCTTGGGAGATAGTGAGTAGCCTTCGGGTCCAGGCACAACTATTGATTCCAGTACCAGCTGCCCTCCAGAGCGCAGGCATTGTTTGAGTTCTAGAAGATGGTCAAAAGGCGATCGACGATGATAAATAACTCCCATCGAGAAAACTGTATCGAAATAGGGTAACGGCAGCGGCAGTTGATCTAAGGTAAGGGGTAATACATAAGCAGGCACATCGGCTAGGTATTTCTTAATCAGCCAGAATTGCATTACATAAGGCAGGTGGGGGTCTATACCAATTGCCATTGCTGCCCCTGCCTCAGCCATGCGCAGGCAGTAGTAGCCATTGCCACTGCCAACATCAAGCACCTGACGGTCTTTTAGGGGCTGAATCTGGTCTATAAGGCGAGACCACTTCAGCGACGATTGCCACTCGGTATCAATGTCGGT
>JBLGBD010000149.1:0-7056 GCA_047617585.1 Pseudohongiellaceae bacterium
GTGGGAATCAATAATTCCATTAGCCTGCATTCCCCGCAGTGGGCCGTTCATCATCTGTGTCGTCTAAGCCTGTCATACGGGCTCTACCGGTTAGCGACAACCAAGGAATAGACACTAGAGCCAGCAGGAAGCTTATAAGCAGCGCCGCCCCTAGAGGCCAGTAAAACAGCACTCTGGTAGGCCGGTAAGTCTGGTCGTCTTGTTCAATAGTTTCCAGTCTATCTAGTTCTTCGTAAATCTCTACCAAGTCATTGACGTCGCGGGCTCTGAAATAACGCCCTCCGGTAGACTCGGCAATTTGGGTTAACACGGCTTCATCTAATTCTGCCGAAGGATTAATGGCTCGGGCGCCAAAAAACGTGCGCTGTACCACTTGGTCGGCGCCAATGCCGATTGTGTAAATTTTGATGTTTTCAGTTTTGGCCAATTCACCCGCTTGTTCTGGAGACACTGCGCCGGCGTTGTTAACTCCATCTGTGAGCAGAACCAATACGCGGCTGTTTTCTGGCCGTGTTCTTAAGTGAATGACTCCAAGGCCGATAGCGTCGCCGATAGCAGTGGCCGACTCTTCGATAATGCCAATGTCTGCCTCGGCAAGCAGCTTGCCAACGGTTTCCCTATCGAAGGTTAGAGGGGCCTGCACATAGGCGTGAGCGGCAAACAGTATTAAGCCTAATCTATCTCCCTCGCGGCGTTCGACGAAATCGCCAACCACCGCTTTAACCACGTCAATGCGGGAGGCTTGGCGATTCCCTACCACCATATCTTGGGCTTCCATGCTGCCAGAGATATCCACCGACAGCATGAGATCTCGACCCGTTGAGGGCAACTGCACCGGATCGCCCAGCCATTGCGGTCTGCTGGCGGCTACAACTAACAAAAGCCACATTAAAGAGCAGCAAATTAGGTTAAGGAGTCGGCCACTGGATATATTCTCGTTGTCAGACTGCAGGCGTGTTAGAACGCTGAAAAACGGCACATACAGCGCTGCATCCTGCCTAGGAGCCCGGGCCCATAAGCGATAAACCAGAAACGGTAGGGGAAGCACTGCAAAAACCCAAGGCCAGGTGAACTCTAGCATTATTGCCTCACTTCGCTGGCCACTGGGGCATCTGATGTTTGCGGCTTTGTGTCGGGTCGTTGAGAAAGGTATAGGCTACCAATCCACTGCTTGCCAAAATCATAAAACTTGTCGACATCTACGTCGATCTTGGTTCTAAATCGACCAAAACTTAGGGCTTCTGCAATTTGGTCGTCAAGTAGTTGGGCATTGCCGGTGCGTTTCATAAAATCCACCCAACGGCTGCCGCCAAGGCTTGCGATGTCGGCGCTGTCAAAGTGGTACAAGGCAACTCGCTTAAACACAGAGTTGGCGTCATTGACAAAATGAAGCTGCAGGGTGTTCCGCTCTAAGTCTGAGTTGGATGCATAAGCTTGATAGCACCTGTCTAGTTCAGCAAGGGCGTGGGCTTTGATTTTTTGATAGCGGGCCGCCGCAAGCCCCTTAGTAGCACCCCAAATAGCCAGTGCCAACAGCAGGGCGGCCAGAATCCACCACCCCGGTGCGGGCGGCCAAAAATTTACCGGCTCAGGCAAATGTATGTCAGCTAATTGAGCTAAGAGGTCTTCGCTATCCATTTTCTAACTTGTTCTACCACTAGTTGATTGGTTCGCATCTTAATGAGTCGGATCTGAAGTTTATCCAGTTCTGATTCAAGGTCTGCGACACGTTTTTTGAATAAGTCTCTGTAATTGGCGCGAGCTTTAGGATTGTGGGTATTTAGCGCGCCTTTCCGCCCGCCATCGGTGATGCTGTAAATCCCCGGAACCGGCAAGGTTTCTTCCAGTGCATCATAGACAAAACAGCAGACCACGTTGTTGTGACGAGACAGCTGACTCAAATATTGCAGCGCCTTTTCATCCAGAGTCAAAAAATCAGAAATAACATATAAAGTGCTGCCGGGTTTAGTAATACGTCTAATTTGCCCCAGTGCGTGGGATAGCCCCGGTTGAAACGTTGGGTCTTCAGGTACCAATGACTGGGGGTCCTTCATTTCCTGTAAATGCTGATTATACTCATGTACTTGGCTTAGTAGATGCAGAGCCGATCGTCGACTGCGTTTAGGGCGAACCAAGCTAGATTTAACGTCGGAAAACACTAAACCACCGACTCTGTCGCCGTTATCGATTGCCAGCCAGCACAGCAGTGCGGCAGCTTGCGCGGCGATGACCGATTTAAAGGCAACCTGAGAGCCAAAATACATGTTGTGGGTTTGGTCTACTGCAATGATAACGGGTCTTTCTCGTTCTTCACGGAAGACTTTAGTAAACGGTCTGTTGGTTCGCGCTGTGACACGCCAGTCGATAAGGCGTATATCATCACCTGGCTGATAAGGTCTGAACTCTTCGAAGTCCAAGCCACGACCGCGCATTTTCGACAGGTGGAGTCCTGAGATGCCAGCGATTGACCGAGATTGGAGAAAGTAGTCGAGGGTTTTCGCTGCATAGCGCTGCAAAAGCAATTGCTGCAGGGAAACCACTGCTCCTTCAGCAGCGAAGCTTAATTGTTTGGATTCTATAGCGTGGGGCACGGACATTGTCTCGCCTGCTGCTAATTAGGCTGTGGGTACGCGTCGACGGATTGTTTCCAAGACTTGATCAGGGGTGACGCCACCGGCTTCAGCCTCAAAGCTCAGAAGAATGCGGTGACGCAAGGCGTCGAAGAGGACTTCTTGGACGTCATCAGGGCTCACAAAATCTCTACCTTGAATCCATGCATAAGCGCGAGAGCAGCGATCTAGTGCGATGGTGCCGCGTGGGCTGGCACCGTATTCAAGCCATGCCGCAAGATCTTCCCCGTAAAGCTCGGGCTGTCTTGTGGCCATAATTAGCTGAATAATGTATTCCTCAACTTCGGGTGCCATATGCATGGCTAAGATTTCTTGGCGAGCCGCAAATATAGCTTCTTGAGGTACCTGTTTAGGTGCTTCAACCTCAAGTTTCTGGGCTTCGCTGCGCACTAAATGTAGAATAGCGCGCTCAGACTGAACATCTGGATAGCCGATAGTCACATGCATTAAAAACCGGTCCAATTGGGCCTCAGGTAGAGGGTAGGTGCCTTCTTGTTCAATCGGATTCTGAGTTGCCATAACAAGGAATAAATCTGGCAAGGCAAAGGATTCGCGGCCGACACTCACTTGATTCTCGCCCATGGCCTCTAACAGTGCTGACTGCACCTTAGCGGGCGCTCGGTTAATCTCGTCGGCAAGTACTAGGTTGTGAAAAATGGGACCTGGCTGAAACCTAAACGAGCCGTCTTCAGGCCGATATACTTCCGTACCGGTAATGTCACTGGGCAACAAGTCGGGTGTGAACTGAATGCGATGGAAGTCACCTTCAATCGCACGGGATAAGTCTTTGATGGCTTTGGTTTTCGCAAGGCCAGGAGCGCCCTCTACCAAAAGGTGTCCGTCAGCAAGCAGGGCAATTAATAACCGATCAATTAAGCGCTCTTGGCCTATAATTTGTAGAGATAGCCAATTTTTAAGGTCTGTTATTATTGCGTGGTGGCTCATAATTAAGAGTTCTCGACGGTCGCTGCGTATGTGGACAAAGCCAGTGATTGTAAACGTTTTAGATGGGATGTCTAGGCGAACATTGTAGCGGATTGTGGCGTATTTAAATTAGTGATAACAGTTAGAATAGTTTTAAAGGGCTCTGACCCCATTGCCATAGTTTTAATTAACTTAACTGTATGTGTTTTGTAGAAATACCTTCTGGAGAGACAGTAAATGCCAAGTAAACCCATTAAGGATAACGCTTTTCTAAGTTCGGTTCTGTCACAGATCGAAGAGAAGTTTCCTAAAACTCGTGCCGCTGACATCACGCTATTTGTGAGTCGATTCTATGCCAGCACGCCTAAATCTGAACTAGCTAAGCGTTCTACAGATGAATTATTGGAGGCAGCGCTACAGGCTTGGGAGTTTTTAAATCAGCGCAGCGGGCCGGGGCCAAAAATTGAATTCGAGCATCTACACCCCGAGCAAGGCAGTTTACAGTCAGCAGCCACTAAAATTTATATATTAGTCAACGATATGCCTTTTATTGTCGATTCTATTCGGCAAGCCGTGAATCGCTGCAGCATTAAAATAAAAACTGTCAACAATACAGTGGTGCAAGTACTCAGGGGCGCGCGCAGTAGCAAAACCCCTGGCCAAATGACAGCTATAAAAGGCAGTGCGACTAAAGGCTACAAAGGAGAGGCCCTGTGTTGTGTCACCTGCGGGCTAGTTAACGAAGCGCAGTTCAGTGATATCGAAAAAGAACTTCGAGACACTTTGAAGTTAGTCGCCATTGCGGTTAAAGATTATAGACCTATCTGTGAGCGCGCCGAGAGCGTGCGAGAGCGGTTTGTGAGTAACGCTGATTCGCTGCCGGTTTCCCTCGATGAAGTAAAAGAGTCCAGTGAGTTTATTCAATGGCTATTGGATAACCATTTTACTTTTTTAGGCTACGAAGAATACCGCATTAAAAAGATTAAAGGCGGCCCGGTGATTGAGCTACAGAAAGACTCCAAGCTGGGGATCTCAAAGTATAAATCCGGGCTCAAGCATCAGGTTCAATTAAAGTCGCTGCCTAAGGGTACGGCTGATGTGATTTTGAAAAAACAAATTTGCGGTTTTGCAAAATCTTCGATCAAGTCGAAAGTCCATCGCTCTGTGCATTTGGATTATGTGCTTATCAAGGAATTCGATAGCAAAGGTAATCTCAGTGTAGAGCATCGCTTTGTTGGACTGTATACCTCGTCCGTGTACTACCAAACTGCATTAGATATCCCTTTGATAAGGAAAAAAGTAAATAGCGTCCTAGAGCATTCCGGCTTTTCACCAAATGGCCACAGCATTAAAGATTTGCTGCAGGTGATTAACGTTTTCCCTAGGGATGAGTTATTTCAATCCAGTCTTGAGCAGTTATTTTCTACAGCGCTTGAGATAACACAAATACAGGAAACTAGAACTTCAAAGCTTTTCATTCGCAAAGATTCTTACGGCAAGTTCTTTTCATGTTTAGTGTATATGCCGCGTGATATATATAACACGCGAGTAAGGCAGCAGGTTCAAGCGTTCTTAAAGCAGGCGCTAGGCGCGACGGAAATTGAGTTCAATACTTACCTGTCCGAATCAACCTTGGCACGAATTCAATTCGTGCTGCATGTGCCGACTATTCAAAAGATTAAATTCAATCAGGCTGATCTAGAAACTCAAATGATTGAGCTGATTAAGCCATGGGATGACTATTTTATTGAAGCGCTGCAGGAACACTATCCAGATCGCGAGGCAGACCAACTCTTTTCAATCTACTCGCCATGCTATTCGGCGGGTTACAAAGAGACCTACACTGCTGAAGAAGGCGTGAAAGACATTCAGCGGGTTGCTAAGGTCGTCGATGACAAGCAGCTAGGGCTGGATCTAGATTCTTGCAGCTCTGTTGTTGGTGCTGAACTCAGTTTTAAAATATTTAGCTATGGTCACCAGCTATTTCTATCCGATGTGGCCCCTATACTAGAAAATCTGGGCCTGAATATAATCAGCGAAAAAGCCTTTCGCCTAAAGCCCGAGGGCGAGGCCGAAATTTGGCTGCATGATTTTTCGCTGTTTAGAAAAAACACGACTACTAAGCTGCCTAGCAATATTGAAGAGATATTTGAAAGTGCCTTTGCCGCAGTTTGGCAGCAAAAAACTGAGGACGATAGTTTTAACCAGTTAGTCATTGCCGCTGAGCTACCGTGGCGTGATGTTGCATTGCTGCGAGCCTACGGTGCCTATTTGAAGCAAATTCAATTTGGTTATAGTGCTGCGTATATTGCCGACACCCTCGCGCTATACAAAAGCACTAGCCGTAAGTTAGTTGAGTATTTCTATGAGCAGTTTAATCCCTGTGTTAAAAACTCGACTAATAAAGTAAAAGCCATTCGTAGAAAAATTCTTGCCGAGATTGATACCGTATCAAATCTTGCTCAGGATAGTGTGCTGCGGTCTTATTTAGAGCTTATGGACGCCACTCTGCGGACTAACTATTTCCAGCAGCAAGCAGATGGCTCAGCGAAAGACTATTTTTCGTTCAAGTTTAATAGCGCAAAAATCCGCGCGCTGCCATTGCCTAAGCCGATGTTTGAAATATTTGTCTTTTCCAGACTAGTCGAAGGCGTGCATTTGCGTGGCGGCAAAGTGGCCCGGGGCGGGTTACGCTGGTCTGATCGTAGCGAAGACTATAGAACAGAAGTATTGGGCCTGGTGAAGGCTCAGCAGGTGAAAAATTCTGTCATTGTCCCAGTCGGAGCGAAAGGCGGCTTTATCGTTAAGCAGGCAACTCCTCCTGGTGATCGCGAGGAGTATATGCGGGTTGGTATAGACTGCTATAAAACGTTTATCAGCGGCTTGTTAGACATAACAGATAACATTGTTTCAGGTAATATATTGCCGCCCGTCATGGTGCTGCGTAAAGACGAGGATGATCCTTACTTAGTGGTCGCCGCCGACAAAGGAACCGCGACTTTTTCAGACATTGCCAATGGCTTAGCTGAGAAATACGGGTTTTGGCTCGGCGATGGTTTTGCCTCAGGTGGCAGCAACGGTTACGACCACAAAGCGATGGGCATCACCGCTAAAGGCGCATGGATATCGGTTCAGCGGCATTTTAGAGAACTTGGTAAAGACATCCAAAACGAAGACTTTACTACCATAGGCATCGGCGACATGTCTGGAGACGTGTTTGGGAACGGTATGCTTTTGTCAAAGCACACGTGCTTAGTTGCAGCCTTCAATCATTTGCATATTTTCATCGATCCTAACCCGGATACCGCGGCGAGCTTTAAAGAACGCGCGAGACTGTTCAAGCTGCCTCGCTCCAATTGGACTGACTACGAATCGTCATTGATATCTAAAGGCGGTGGGGTATTTCCTCGATCTGCAAAATCTATTGCCTTAACACCCCAGATAAAGGAGCGCTTTGGGATAGATGTTAACAATGCCTCACCGGATCAATTGATTTCACTGT
>JBLGBD010000150.1:0-6880 GCA_047617585.1 Pseudohongiellaceae bacterium
ACGGCTATGTCTGCAATCGTAAATCGGTCTGCCACCAAAAAATCCTTCCCTTCTAGAGCCGTTTCCACCGAACGCAGGCGCGATAGAAACCAAATGCTATAGTCTTCAACGGCTTGGGGTAGTCGTCTTTCTGGCGGTTCAAGTTTTGTGTAGCGTAGAACAATTGTTTGCGGAAATGTGAGTGTGGCATCGCTGCGGTGGAGCCAGTTTAAATACTCCGGGTATGCAGCCTCGTCTCGATCCACACCTATTGAGTGAGGGCCGTATCTGTCTACTAGGTACTGACAGATTCCGCTGGACTCTGTCAGAGTCGCGCCTCCATCCACGAGGGTTGGCACTGTGCCCAAAGGATTAATCTCTAAATAGCCGGGGTGTTTGGCTCGAGGCGGAAACTCCATAGTTACTAGCTCATATTCTAACCCCATTTCTTCTAGCGCCCATAGAGGACGCAAGGAGCGGGAATTTTGGCAATGATACAAAGTTATTGCCATTACTAATTAAGCGTCGGCTTCTTTGTTGACACAACGGGGATCGCCGTTTTGAATGTTAACAATAATCTCGCGAGTAATCGGCAGTGGCGCGCAGCCATGGTCGCTGCCACAAATTAAATCCCATTCCGGCCGCGCCTGTGTGTGACAGCCGAAACAATTGCCCCCGAACTGATTGATTACTTCAGTAGTACCACGAGTCACTATTTTAGAGCCTTCACTAGACACATTCAATTCGAAGAATTCCCAATCGTCTGTCGCTTCATTCCAGCCAGCCTCATGCTTGATCATGACTTCACTTGGCACTAACGAAATAACTGATCCAGCAGGAAACTCACCACCGTCAGGGGAGTTTGCGATCGCTAATGTCTCGTCAATATTGCCTAATACATTGTCTACGAAGTAGGCGCCGAGTTCAGTTTTCTCCATGTCACTCAGACAGCGAAACGTATCCTCGTCTACCGCCAATTTTTTAGACGCGTCTTCAGAGCTGCTTTGGCCCACAAGGAAAACTGCTAGGCCAAATGTGATTGCGGCACGAACTAGCCTGCTGGGACGGAATAGAGCTGAGAGAGTAAACATAGAGTATCCATTGTAGTTGAGTAAGTGAGCTTAAAAGTTCGTAACAGTAACACTATAAAAGTAAGATGAAGACTAGGAAAGCCAATGCTGCCGGCTTTTCTAACAATCAAATCGGATCAAAGGAGATTAAGGTGAACAGTAGCTGCTGTGCATCCGTAAGATTAAAACGCACATTTCTACCTGCTACCGCGCCGTTGATGGCTAATTCTGGAACAACTAGCTCGCCAGTGGCGAGATCAAACTGAGCAAACGATGAATCGCCTGCTGTCAGTGTTTTCACTGAATCTAACGCTACTTGAAAAACAAAACTGGAACTTGAAGCCACCTGAGTGAAATTGAGTTCAATCAATGCACCATCAGACAAGGCGACCTGCAGTGTTAAGACGCCCGTTTCTGGCATGAAGGAATTTTGGAAGCTTGGCGCCGCAACTGACATCTCGATAGTAACCAAGTTGGCTGCAAGCAATTGGCCGCCGGTGTAGTTAATTAGTGGTGTGGTACCGACACCTTGAATATTGAAACGCGGAAGGCCAGCAATAATATCCACCACATTCATGCCATTGCCTAAAACTCGTCCGAATATAGTAAATCCGCCATTTTGGCCATCCAAATTGCCACCGTTGTCTGCTAGATTTACAAACCACTGGCTTGTTGCACTATTTGGGTCGCCACCAACCTTTGCCATCGCCAAAGTGCCGCGAGTATTGGATTCATTGAATTCGTTGACAACCGGCGGGTCTAGCGCAATACCGTTAATCTCATTCTCAGCCTGGTTGAAAACAAAGAACCCCCCTTGCACCACAAAGCCGGGTTCAGTTCGATGGATAAACGTACCGTTGTAGCGCTCGGAGGTAACATAGCTCAAAAAATTAGCAACGGTAGCCGGCGCAGCCGTGTCGAATAATTCAATCGAGAAATTACCAACCGAGGTGCGCACATCTACTATCGTTTGGCCATGGGCCGCCTTGGTCATGGCAACCAAAGCCACCAAACATAGAAGCAGTCTTAGCTGCTTCGATCCAAAATTATTTTTAGCCAACGCCATTCCAATCTCCAAAACATCGCTTAGTGAGTAATCCAAAGCCTTACCCAGGCCCTGCTCGTATACAAAAGTCTTTGCCGATCTTTAAGACCCAGCAAAGTATAAATTTTATTCTTTAACGGGTAAATTCTACGCCAATACCCCAGCTGTTGGTGTAGTCATAATAATCCACTAGATCGCTGTTGTAGCCTGATTGTGCCCAAATGTGAAAAGGGATCCCAAACAAGCTAGTGGTCAACTCGATGCTGTTAGTGTTGTTGTCGAAGATACCGCTATAGCCAGTTTGGTGCATAACTTCAACACGGTCAAAACAGGCGATGAGGCATAACTCTTCGGGCAGAATGTACTGAATGGAGAACTTTAATCCGTCGTACTCGGCTCTAGGCTTGGGCTCAACACCTTGACGCTCCCAATCGTTGTATTCTTCAGGCTCTCCCTGGAGCAAGCCATCACTCAAGAACCTTCTATGTTCAAAGTGAGTGGTGGTAAAGCCAGGAAGTGTAGGCAGGAATCCGGCTTGCCATTGCTTGGTCCAATCTAATGAAACATAGTCCCAACCACGACTAATGGCATCGCGGGCAAGCGCATCTGGTTCATTTTTGTCACGAAAAGTTTGTTCCTCTAATTCGAAAGACTGTTGATTATTGATTTGCTGACCATTTGATTCATGTCCATAGCCAATATCCCAATACCCTTCATAGTTATCCCACAGCCGCACAAATACCTCTGGATTATAGCGCCGCGGAATTACCGGAGAGGAAGTGCGCGTGCCTATGTATTGAGAGAAACGGCTAGAGAACGCCATGTAGAGCCGAGGACTTTGCAGCTCGGTAATGCCCAATGAGTCAAAAACAGCTTCTATTACGGGTGTCATAAGCGGGTGCTTAAGGGAAAGGTTGGCATCCATGTACAAATTGTTTAAGTCGTTTGCATCCATCCGTGCCAACATTTTATTTGGCTCATGGCTGCTCAGCCCTTCTCTTGGCCGCTCAATTACAGGCCCCGCGTCAAGTTTACGGCTTTCCGTCTGCTCGCCTATATTCGGCATAGGGACTTCAGTGGCGATATTCGCATAACTGTCGAAACAGGCTAGGCGAGCAACATTGTTGGCAATGGTTGGGCACTGGATGTAAGCCAAGCTCGGAGATGCCTTCAGCTGGCTAGGTATAAGTACAGCCATGAGCGTTAGCAGAAGATACGAAAATTTATTCATTATGTGCTCGTTCAAAATTAGATGAGTCTAGTAGCGGCGCTCGTTGGCCGAATTTGCAGCTTAAACGGTTTGCTGCGGCAAGAACTTCGAAAGGCTGGTTTTCGCAACCTCCCCCGATAACTTGCCCAAACAATCACAGTAACGTAAGAATGACAGTCACGTGGTGCTACTATCAGCTTGTAAGCGCGCAAATTTTAGGCTCTAGGCGACGCATTATAACGTAGACCGGGCCCGATTGGCGATGTAATAGGATTTACAATGACCCCAACAATACCTGCATTAGATGTGAACTTTGTCCGTCAGCAATTTCCCAGCAATCGCTGGCAGTTGCCATTTTTTGAAAACGCCGGGGGTGCATTCGTACCTAACGCAGTGATCTCCCACATGCTGGACTATATGACCAACGCCCAAGTGCAAACTGGCTACCCTTCACAAGTGTCAAATCAGGCTACTTCCAGAGTTAACGCAGGCCTTGGGAAAATGGCGGAATTCATCGGCGCAGAGTCCGACGAAGTGACCCTAGGCCCATCCACCTCGATGAATGTTTATGTGTTAGCTCAGGCGCTTCGGCCACTTTGGCAGGCTGGCGATGAAATTATTGTGAGCACCTTAAACCATGAGTCTAACTCTGGCCCGTGGCGCAGGCTTGAGGAATTTGGTCTAAAAATCATTGATTGGCCGGTTGACAAAGAAACTGGCAGATTAGACAGCAACGAACTTAAACCTCTGCTCACCAGTAACACTGCTTTAGTAGCGTTTCCCCATGTCAGCAACATTACCGGCGATATTAATGATGTCGCCGCCATTACCAAACTGTGTCATCAGTTTGGAGCCCTTGCCTGCGTAGACGGCGTAGCCTTCGCCCCCCATCGGACAGTTGACGTCAAGAAGTGGGACGTGGATATTTATCTGTTCAGTTTTTACAAAGTGTTCGGCCCACACTTAGGCTTGATGTATACAAAGCGTGACTTGCTGAGCGCGAGCAAAGGCCAATACCATTATTTCTTCCCTCAGGACGATTTGCCCCACAAGTTAAACCCAGCAGGCCCTAATCATGAAACCATCGCTAGCCTTAGCGGTATCGCTGATTACTTTGATGCCCTTTATAAGCACCATTTTGGTAGCGACGATGCCAGCTTTTTTGACCGAGTACAGCGGGTATTCCAGCTGATTGCTCTTCATGAACAGAGCTTGGCTAGCAAGTTCCTAGGCTTTGTCTCCACCAAACCAAAAATTCGCCTACTCGGCATCAACAGCAGCAGGGCTGCGGCGCGGGTGCCTACTTTTTCGCTACAGATAGCGGGTTTCAAGCCTCAAGAGATTTGTGCAGAATTGGCACGCAGAGGGGTCGCCTGTGGCTCGGGCCATTTCTATGCAAAAAGACTACTAGAGAGCATGCATTTAGAAGACAAGGAAGTACTGCGCTGCTCCATGTCTCATTACAACAGCATCGAAGACGTGGATCAGCTAATCCAGGGGCTTAGTGCAATCATCGACTAAAGACCAAAACAGCAGCTAAAATGACAAGCTGTTCACTGTTTTCACAAGTTCCGAATAGCATCGGTAAGGACAGCGCTAATCGCATACACCATATTTACCGTATTGTAAGTAACCATCGTCTGACCACAGAGGCTACCAATGCCAGATTTTAAAGCACCCATCCGCGACATCCAGTTTGCTCTATTTGAGGTTCTCAATGCCCAGGCCCACTATGAGAAAATTGGCGCCCAAGAAGCAAGCAGAGAACTTATTGATGCAATTATTTCTGAGGGGGCAAAATTTGCTGAAGAAGTGTTAGCACCCTTAAATCGAGTTGGTGATGAGGTGGGCTGCAAATTTGACAACGGCGTGGTAACCACCCCTCCAGGATTCAAACAGGCCTACAAGCAATATGTTGAAGGCGGCTGGCCTAGCCTTGCTGGCGACCCTAAGTACGGCGGTCAGGGTTTGCCGGACTCTATAGCAACTGTTGTTAACGAAATGGTTAGTACCGCAAACTGGTCCTGGGGCATGTATCCAGGGCTAAGCCACGGCGCCAAACTGACACTGGCTCAATATGGCACGCAGCAGCAGAAAGAAACCTACTTAAGCAAGTTAACCAGCGGCGAATGGACCGGCACAATGTGTTTGACAGAAGCGCACTGCGGCACCGACTTGGGCCTGCTTAAGACCAGGGCCGAACTCCAAGCCGATGGCAGCTACAGCTTAACTGGCACCAAAATTTTTATTTCTGCCGGTGAGCACGACATGGCTGAAAACATCGTGCATATCGTTATTGCGCGCATACCAGGCGCGCCTGCTGGCACTAAAGGCATTTCCTTATTTATCGTGCCCAAAGTTAATGCGGACGATGGCTCACGCAACGCCGTGACCTGCGGCTCGATCGAACACAAAATGGGGATACACGGCAACGCCACAGCTGTGCTAAATTTTGACGGCGCCCAAGGCTTCTTAATCGGCCCCGAAAACGAAGGCCTGAAGTGCATGTTCACCTTTATGAACTTTGCCCGCCTCGGCACAGCTCTGCAGGGCTCGGCCGCCGCAGAACAATCATTCCAAGGCTCGCTAGCGTATGCCAAAGACCGTTTGGCAATGCGTTCTCTATCAGGCCCAAAGAGTCCAGAAAAAGCTGCTGATTCTATTATCGTTCATCCCGATGTGCGTAGAATGCTATTGCAGCAAAAAACTATCGCTGAAGGCGGTCGGGCAATGATTTATTTCTGCACCTTGCAAGGCGATATATTAAGCAGCAATGCCAGCCAAGAAGAGAAAGACGAGGCTGAAGCTATAATGAGTGTCCTGACTCCTATCGCCAAAGCATTTCTAACTGAGGCTGGCTACGAAGCCGCCAACAACGGCGTTCAAGTGTTTGGTGGCCATGGCTATATTGCTGAGTGGGGTATGGAACAGATTGTACGAGACACTCGAATCGCGCTACTTTACGAAGGTAC
This sequence comes from Pseudohongiellaceae bacterium, assembly GCA_047617585.1. GTDB lineage: Bacteria > Pseudomonadota > Gammaproteobacteria > Pseudomonadales > Pseudohongiellaceae > UBA9145. The sequence goes on from JBLGBD010000150.1 coordinate 6,277, forward strand.
CACGGGCATTCAGGCGCTGGATCTACTGGGGCGTAAAGTGCTTATGGATCGGGGCGCTAAACTACGGCTGGTCACTCGGGTGATGCACCGTTTCTGCCGCGACAATAAAAACTCTGAAATGAAAGAATTTATTAAGCCTCTGCGCCGCCACTATAAAGACTGGGGCGGACTAACTCTGCGCTTGGGCCTTAAAGCTCGTAAAAACCGCGAAGAAGTGGGTGCAGCGTCGTTCGACTATCTTATGTATGCTGGCTATATCACCCTCGCCTACTTCTGGGCGGCGATGGCAGACACCGCCTTCACCGCATTGAAAAACGGCAGTACTGAAATCGATTTTTATCAGAGCAAAATAAAAACAGCGCGCTTCTATTTTGAGCGCATCCTGCCTAGAGCCAAAATGCACAAGTTGATAATGATGTCGGGTGCCAGCAACTTAATGGACATAGAAGAAGATCAGTTTGGCACCTACTCATGATTGAGACTTAAAATTTTTCTTTGTTACGGCTGTCTGGAAGCTCCTTGTTGCGAGGGTCTTCCAGGCCACCAAAGGCAGCAAAGTAAGCAGTAAAGAACGTGCTTAGCCCCAGTGTCATTAGGACGAATT
>JBLGBD010000151.1:0-6868 GCA_047617585.1 Pseudohongiellaceae bacterium
ATAGGGAAGCAAGATGAAAACTATTGGCATGTTTGGCGCCATGAGTTGGGAATCTACTGTGACCTACTACCGGTCAATAAACACCGGTATAAAAGCCTCTTTAGGCGAGCTTTTTTATTGCTCACTTTCAAAAGCGCACAGGGAAACAAGATGAAAACTATTGGCATGTTGGGCGGCATGAGTTGGGAGTCTACTGTGACCTACTACCGGTTAATAAACACCGGTATAAAAGCCACTTTAGGCGGGCTCCATTCAGCCAAGATCGCTATGGTTAGTGTCGACTTTGATGAAATCGAAAAAATGCAGGCTAGTGGCGACTGGCAGGCGGCGGCGACTGCATTATCCATCGCCGCAAAGGGTATTCAAGCTGCCGGTGCCGACTTTTTACTCATTTGCACCAACACCATGCACAAAGTAGCGCCAGAGATTGAATCCGCGATTTCGATTCCCTTGTTGCATATCGCCGACGCCACAGGCATTCAGCTCAAAGCAAACGGTTATACTAAAGTTGGCCTGCTCGGCACCGCGTTCACAATGGAACAATCTTTCTATAAAGATCGCATTCAAGAGAAATTTGGTATCGAAGTAGTCATACCAAACACGGTGGATCGCGCGCTTGTGCACAAAGTTATTTACGAGGAGCTTTGTCTTGGTCAGATCAGCGACAAATCCAGACAGGATTACTTGGCTGTTGTCGACAAGCTGGCCGATGCCGGTGCACAAAGCATTATCCTAGGCTGTACGGAAATAGCCTTGCTGCTGCAACAAGAACACACCGCGGTGCCCCTTTATGACACGACTGCCATCCATGCCGATGCGGCTGTAAAACTAGCTCTGAGTTAACCTAAAAAAGAGGACTAGATAGCTTCCGGCGATAGCCTATCAGCTACCACCATCATCAACCCTCGAAACACCGAGATCCGCCCGAAGGCTCTGGTTTGCAGCGCCTAGTTTGAGGTTTACCTAAGCCTGACTTATCTTGTGGGATAAGTATCTGATCAAGTCCTATAAACTGTCACTGCAAGAACCCAGTACAAATAAATAATAAGCGGATCACGTTGATTTTTAGAAGCCAGCAAGCCGAACTGCACCTACCCAATACCGACTTGGCCAGCCTAGCGCTCTCGCGAGCCGAGGAACTAAACAGTAAGCCAGCCTTGATAGATGGCACCACAGGTGACACCTTAAGCTTTGGCGAGCTGAAGCAGAAAGTTGATCATATAGCCACGGGCCTTGCCCTAAGAGGTTTCAAAAAAGGCGACGTGCTTGCAATATTTTGCCCCAACGTACCTGAATATGCGATCGCATATTTAGCCGTTGCTAAAATTGGCGGTATCAATACAACCGTAAACTCGCTCTACTCTACCGAGGATTTAATACATCAGTTTACTGACTCAGGGGCGAGGTTTTTACTCACCATTCCAGCTTTTCTAGATCGCGCTAGACCCGCTGCTGCGGCCTGCGGCATTGAAGAAATTTTTGTTCTTGGGGAGGCCGAAAATACAACCCCATTTCAGCAGCTACTGCAAAATGACGGCAGTGTGCCACCAAAGGTCGGAATCGATGCTAGCAAAGACTTGGTTGCGCTGCCTTACTCAAGCGGGACGACGGGACTTTCCTTAACCTAGTACCGCCACTGGTTCTTGCCTTGGCCAAGCATCCGTTAGTTGAAAACTTCGACCTCTCTAGCGTCAAAGTGATTGGCTGTGGCGCGGCACCTCTGGGTGAAGAATTGGAAAAGGCCTGCGCCCAGCGCAGTGACTGCCGCGTCTACCAGGTTTATGGGTTGACCGAAGTAGCTGGCGCATCCCATATAAGCCCCATGTTTGCCCCGGCTTCAAAAACTGGCTCTGTGGGACCTGTTTTACCTAACACGTTGGCTAAAATTCTGGACACTGAAACCGGTGCCGAGCTGGGCATCAACCAGCACGGCGAGGTCTGCCTTTTTGGCTCCCATGTTATGACTGGCTATTTGAATAATAGCGAGGCGACCAAGAATACAATAGATAAAGATGGCTGGTTTCATACCGGCGATATTGGCTACGCCGACGCAGATGGTTACTTTTATATCGTAGACAAGATTAAGGAGTTAATTAAGTACAAAGGCTATCAAGTGGCTCCTGCCGAGCTTGAAGCCCTTCTCCTCACCCATCCAGGCATGGCCGATGTGGCTGTGATTCCAAGCCCTGACGAGGAGGCAGGAGAAGTGCCGAAGGCCTTTGTAGTAACCAAAGTACCAATCACTGAAACCGAGATAATGGCTTGGGTTGCGGAAAAGGTTGCATCCCATAAGAAAATTCGGCGTCTGGAGTTTGTTGAGGAGATCCCAAAATCAGCATCTGGGAAGATTTTGCGCTGGATCCCAGTCGAGGCCGAGCGAGCTCGCCTCAACCCAGTTCAACCTGCCCAAGTAAATTTAGATCGGAAAGCATAGGTCATCGCACATTGGCAAACCCCTAAGACATGCACAAACAGGGCTTTGGACGTAAAAACTGCAGGCAAAAAAAAGGCTGACAATCGTCAGCCTAAAGCCTCTAGGGAATCGTTCTAAATGCAATTACTTAGGTAATACGACTGTATCAATAATGTGGATCACTCCATTGCTTGTTTCGATGTCAGCCGCGATTACTGTCGCGTTATCAACCATTACACCGTTTGTAGCATCTATTGCGAGAGTGCTGCCTTGAACTGTGGCAACATCCATCTTCATACCAGCGATATCCGCAGCCATTACTTTGCCAGGAATCACGTGATAGGTCAGTACAGCCACAAGCATATCCTTGTTTTCAGGCTTAAGTAGGTTTTCTACAGTGCCAGCAGGCAGTGCTGCGAAGGCGGCATCGTTTGGCGCGAACACAGTGAATGGGCCTTCACCTTTCAATGTATCTACCAAGCCAGCCGCTTGTACAGCAGCAACCAAAGTTTCGAACTGACCAGCAGCTATCGCTGTATCAACGATATCTTGAGCTTTCACCGCGCTAGTAAACGCAAGTGGTAATACCGTTACTAAGGCTAAAAGCGTACGTTTAAATATAGTCAAAAGAATTCTCCAAAAAAATAAATCAAATAGACAGAAAAAGAAAAGCTGAATAGTAAAACCTAACAACTCGCAGCCCTACAAACGCCGCCCTCGCAACCGTAGATCACAAGGCAGTTAAATTTAATTTTTTGATCAAGTGGGCCATCGCTGGAAGTCTGCCGCACAGTTGAACCAACTAAAGGCTACCAGCGTATTAATCTTTTTCACCCATGCAGGATTTTTACAAGCCACCCCAATGAGGCAATTTAGTCTTTACTCAAAAATGTTAGTCCTCACCGCTTCTAGTATGGTTCTGCTTGCTACCTCGGGCTTTAGTCATGCTATCGAAAAGCCCCAGTACGATGTTGTATTTGAAAACGATCAGCTGGAGTATCGGTTATACCAACCCTATCTAGTTGCTATTACTACTGTCGAAAACAGCTCGAGTTTTGGCAAAGCTGCCAACACCGGGTTTATGCGCTTGTTCAGCTACATCACGGGCGATAATACCAGCAACTCTGATATCGCTATGACAGCACCGGTACAGCAATCAAGGCCGCAAAAGATTTCCATGACAGCGCCAGTACAGCAAATCCAAACGGCACAAGGCTGGTCGATCGCGTTCATGCTGCCCAGCAGCTTTTCAATGCAAAACGCACCCTCACCAACAGACCCATTGATCAGGATCGAGGCAGTGCCAGCGAGGCTAATGGCAGTTATTCGATACTCTGGAAGGTGGACTGAAAGAAATTTTAGCAGCCAGGAAGCAAAACTACGCGAGCTTGTCGAAGACGCGGGCATAACCCTATTATCCACAGCCGAATCGGCCGTGTATAATCCACCTTTCATGCCGCCGTTCATGCGTCACAATGAAGTCATGTTCGAAGTATCAGCAGTTCCTATTCAGCCCTGAAAAGTGCCTCATTTATTACTATGAATCAGTCAAAAAATCTTAATATTTTGGTAACCGGCGCTTCCGGGATGATTGGTAGCGCGATAACTGTAGCTTTAACCAACCAAGGCTATACGGTGTACCCGTTGCTGCGAAACTCTGACTCGGGACCTTTTCGCTATTTACAATCAGAAGGTAAAATAATCCTCGACCCAACGCTCCCTTTGTTTGCAGTGATTAATCTTGCTGGCGAGAATATCGCTGACAAACGCTGGAGCCCAGCACGTAAAAAGGCTCTCATCGACAGCCGCCAGCAAACCACCCAGCTTTTAAGCGAAGCGTTAGCCCAAGCCCCTCACAAACCAGAGGTATTTCTGTCTGCATCTGCCATTGGCTACTACGGCAGCAACCCTGTGGGTAAGGTTGATGAGTCAAGTCCGGCGGGGGAAGATTTTTTTGCCGAAATAGCAACAAAATGGGAAGCCGCAACCGAGCCTGCTATTCAAGCTGGCATTCGCACCGCCCATCTGCGCTTTGGCATTGTGTTGAGCACCAAGGGAGGAGTTCTTAAAAACTTTCTACTGCCACTTAATTTGGCAGTAGTTGGGGCAACCGGGAATGGTCAACAAAAAATAAGCTGGATTAGCATCGTTGATGCGGTTCGCTTTCTGAGCCATGGGCTTCACGATACTCGAGTCTCAGGCCCTGTCAATTTGGTGGCAAAGGGCACGGTTAGCAGCCTTGGATTTGCAAAGATATTAAGCGCCACCACTAGTCGCTTTCGACTTCCCACACTGCCAGCCCCCATTGTTAGACTAATGTTCGGTGAAATGGCCGACGCTGCGTTGCTAGCAAGTGCAGACATAAAATCTACCCGCTTAAATGAATTCGATTTTTCATTAGTTCACGAAAACCTCACTGACGCTTTGACCGACCTACTGAGCAACCGCCTTTAACATTAGGTCGTTTTTAGCTCACCGACTCAACGCTCCCTGTGTGTAAGAATAAACTAGGGCGCGGCCAGTTTTGTCCTTAGTTCGAGTTTACGAAAGAGCCTCCCCAGCGATTGAAGCAGAGCTAATTCAGTGCAGTTTCCCCACCATAGCGGGTCAAATTGGTGCGCGTAAACGAGCTAAGTTGGCCTTTTTGCTTCTGCTGGCCTAACTCAACCCGAGCTATAGCGCAGGCTGCGCAAACATCGTACTCTTACGCTCAATTACTCTAGGAGGTCACGCATGTTCAGTCTAAAACCCACACTATTTTTCTGCATCGCGCTTTTCGCCGCAAGCAGTCTTAGCCATGCCCAATCAACAGCGGGCTTCACTGGCTTAAAAGCCGATGCGGCAAAATCAGTCGACGACAAAGCCAAACTTACTCAAGAAATTATCGACAGCCTGTTTTCGTTTTCAGAATTAGGTTTTCAAGAATTTGAAACCCAAACCTATCTCACTAAAATCTTAGCGGACAATGGCTTTGACATACAGCTAGGGGTCGCGGGCATTCCTTCATCATGGTGGGCAAGCTGGGGCAGTGGCTCGCCCGTTATCGCGCTAGGCTCAGACGTTGACGGTATTCCAAGGGCCTCGCAAATGCCCGGTGTTGCCTATAGACAACCAATGATCGAAGGCGCTCCAGGCCATGGTGAGGGCCACAACTCAGGTCAGGCTGTAAATATTGTGGCGGCTTTGGCGGTCAAAGAAATCATGCAGCGAGAAAACCTTCCTGGCACTATCGTACTTTGGCCAGGCATAGCTGAAGAGTTGCTAGCGACAAAAGCTTGGTATGCCCGCGACGGATTGTTTGACGGTGTTGATGCGGTTTTGTTCACCCATGTAAGCAACAACATGAATGTCAGTTGGGGCGATTCTACAGGTACTGGCTTGGTGTCGGTTGAATACTTATTCGATGGTATTGCAGCCCATGGCGCAGGCGACCCTTGGAAGGGCCGCAGTGCACTCGATGCTGTAGAGCTTATGAACGTCGGTTGGAATTTCCGTCGGGAACATCTGCATCCATTGCAGCGCTCTCACTATGTCATCAGCAATGGCGGTGATCAGCCCAATGTGGTGCCCTCCTACGCTAGCGTTTGGTATTTTATTCGCGAGATTACAGCAGACAATATTCGGGAAAACTTCGCGACCCTGCAGCGCGTCGCAGAGGGTGCTGCCATGATGACTGACACCACCGTTAGTCGAAAAATAGTCGGAGCGGCATGGCCTCGGCATTTTAACAAGCCTATCGCGCTGGCAATGGATGACAACATCAAAGCGGTCGGGCTGCCGACGTGGTCAGAAGACGACCAGCGCTTTGCCAAAGCTTTGCAAACCTTGCTCGGTTCAGACAACCCTACCGGCTTGGCAACTCAATTATCCGGCATTGGTGAGCCACCTGAGTCTCCTATATCTGGCGGCTCCGATGACATAGGCGATATTTCTTGGAATGTGCCCACGGTAACTCTGCGCTATCCTTCAAATGTCCAGGGTCTGCAGGGCCATCACTGGTCGAGTGCTATGGCGATGGCTACACCAATAGCCCATAAGGGCGCAGTATCAGGCGCAAAGGTCGTTGCGGCCACTATGCTCGATCTAATTCAAAACGAATCTTTGATCGCAGATGCGAAAATCTACTTCGATGATGTCCAAACCGCCGACGTACAGTACGAACCTTTTATCGGTCCTGATGATGCACCCGCTATAGAGAAAAATGCAGAAATTATGGCGCTGTACAGACCCCTACTCGAGGAGCTCTACTATGACCCATCAAGATTTGATACTTATCTTGACCAGCTAGGCATTGAATACCCCCAGCTAGAGCCTACTGTTATCCGGCGCAATAGGTAACGGAACAGCTTATGAGAGACAGCTTGAGGTTTAGCGCATTGCTGCCTCTCTATCTCTTGTGCTCGATACTTTGGGCACAAGAGAATCAAGATCCTTCCAACATTGATATCAACGCCA
>JBLGBD010000152.1:0-6850 GCA_047617585.1 Pseudohongiellaceae bacterium
GAGGAATTTGGGGTGAAAGTTGAACATGAATGTTATACCGATATGATTCACGGCTTTATTTCGTTTGCCGGCGGCATTCCGGCAGGCCTAGAAAGTTTGCAGAGTATGGGGAATAAATTGAAAGTGGTATTAAGCTAGGCTGTTTTTCCTTGCGTCAAATTTAGGCAAAAAAAAGGCTAAACTTCAGTTTAGCCTTTTTGTATTCTCGAAATTTTTGCGCTTTATTTAACTACGATTTCAACCCGACGATTCTGCTGGTAAGCGCCTTCGGCTTGGCCTTGTTGAGCTGGGCGTTCTTCGCCATAGCTGACAACTTCAATCTGGCTTCTTGCTGCGCCGTTTACAATTAGGTAGTTCAAGATCGCATTCGCGCGACGCTCGCCCAGCGCTAAGTTGTACTCGCGAGTCCCTCTTTCATCCGCATGGCCTTCTAGGCGAATACGCTTGCTAGGGTTGGCAGCTAAGTCTTTTGCATGGTAGCCAAGGACGTCTCTGTCAGCGGCTCTGAACTCAGCGATGTCAAAATCAAAGTAGAAAACGGTAGTGGAAAGAGCCGCCCGCATCATGCGTTCAGCAGCTGCTGCGGCTCTAGCTTCAGCTTCCGCGGCCTGTTCTTGGGCGCGCCTGGTAGTGCCATCAATCCCGCTTTCGCTGGGAGCTGATTCTGGCGCTTCGGCTGCTTCTTCACTGGTTGAGCTACAGGCTATTAACCCTGATAGAGTCAGGAGGATAAGTAGCGTTTTAATTGTTTGGACTAATTTCATGACAGCTCCCAAAGCGGCATCGATGCCGTTGATTATTTGACAGTTTAATGGCATTTATTCCCAGATAATCAGGAAGGAGTGCGCACTATTTGAGGCGCGAAGAGTAACCTATTGCCCCGTCAATTTCCAAGAAACAGCGAATATTTTCGGAGTTTGTGCTGTAAAACCTTGTGCTAGAGAGGAAAAAGCGTGGGAATCGGGTTTATCGAACACTTGCTCGATTTTTGTTTATCATGACTTCTCAAAATGGTAATCTTTGCAATCCAAAAATAGTCCAAATTTTAGATAAATCACCGGTCTAGACAACCGCGCTTGCAGTCAAGATCAAAGCTGCGTGCACAAAGTTGGATAGTTCGGGTAAAGGAGAGTCAAATTGAACGCTGATTATACTGCCGAAGAATTAGCCTTTCAGGATGAAGTTCGCGATTTCCTACAGAGCGAATTTCCTGCCGAATATAAAGCCAAAGTTGATGCCAACATACGCCTAAGTAAAGAGGAGTTGGTGAATTGGCAGAAAATCTTGTACGCCAAAGGCTGGGCGGCGCCAAGTTGGCCTGAAGAACATGGTGGTCCAGGATGGTCACTTACTCAGCGCCATGTATTTGCAACTGAGCTAGGGTTGATTGGAGCACCAGAGCCGGTGCCATTTGGCATGAAGATGGTAGCCCCAGTAATCATGGCTTATGGCAACGAGGAGCAAAAGAAGCGCTTCTTGCCTGATATATTGGAAAGCAATGTATGGTGGTGTCAGGGATACTCTGAACCCAACGCCGGCTCAGATCTAGCATCCCTCAAAACCGCTGCAGTTCGCGATGGCGATCACTATGTGGTCAACGGAGCGAAGACTTGGAATACTTACGGCCAATACGCAGATTGGATTTTTTGCTTGGTGCGAACAGATAGCACAGTAAAGAAGCAGGAAGGTATCAGCTTCTTACTCATTGACATGAAGACGCCGGGTATTACTCTTAAGCCGATTGTACTTATCGACGGTCACCACGAAGTCAATGAAGTGTTTTTCGACGATGTGCGTGTGCCCGTCGAAAACTTGATTGGTGAAGAAAACAAAGGCTGGACCTATGCCAAGGTGTTGTTAACGCATGAGCGCACTAATATATCGGGCGTGCCCCGGGGCAAGCGCCGTTTGAAGTCATTAAGGCGATTGGCTGCGGCAACAGACGATGGTTTTGGCGGAACTATGCTTGAGAATTCGGCCTTCAATAAAAAGATAGCTGAAGCTGAAATTGAATTACAGGCATTAGAGTTCGCCGAACTGCGAACACTCGCTGCGTTAAGCGTGGGCAAAGCGCCCGGGCCTGAAAGCTCTATTTTGAAAATTGTAGGCACTGAGCTTGCGCAGACCATGGATCAATTATTTGTCGAACTAGCCGGCTATCACAGCCTGCCGTTTGTGCCTGAGCAATTCGAAGATGGGTTCCAAGGGCATTATATTGGTCCGGGCAACGCCGCTGCGTCGGCACTTACCTATTTTAACAATCGCAAGCTGTCGATTTTTGGTGGCTCCAACGAAGTTCAGCGAAACATTATCAGCAAAGCGGTGTTAGGGCTTTAATCCCCCACCGTTTGCAAACATGAATAGTTAGAGAGGAAATACAGTGGATTTTTCTTACACAGAAGAGCAACAAATGTTGCAGGAAAGCGTACTCAAGTTTGTACAAAACCAATACGATTTTGATACTCGCAATAAAATAATTGCCAGCGAAGATGGTTACAGTAAAGAGTATTGGCAACTGTTCGCAGACCTGGGGTGGTTAACAGTGCCTTTCGATGAAGCCGATGGTGGCTTTGGAGGTTCTGCGGTCGATATGGCAGTCATGATGGAAGAGTTTGGTAAAGCAATGTTGGTTGAGCCTTTCTCTCCTACAGCCATTGTCGCTGGCGGCTTAATAAGCGAGCTAGCCGAAGGGGAACTGCGAACAACGCTGTTGACCCAAATAATGGAAGGTAAATTACAGGTGTCATTGGCCCACAACGAAGCCTCCAGCCGATTTAATCCCGCTAGAATTGACACCACGGCGGTTGTGTCTGGAGATTCCATTGCAATTAACGGCAGCAAGATCAACGTTCTAAATGGCGGCAAGGCCGACAAACTGCTTGTAGTGGCTCGAGAATCTGGTGCCGTGACAGATCGCGACGGCATTTCAGTTTTTGTGGTCGATGCAAATGCCGATGGTATTACTATCCATCGCTATGCCAATGTTGATGGCAAGAGCGCCGCTGAAATTACATTCAAAGACGTCATCGTGTCTAGTGCAGATAGAATTGGTTCTGCAGGGTCAGCAATTGCTGCGCTTGAATCAGTGACCGACAGAGCTGCACTGGCTGCCGCGGCCGAAGCTTTGGGCGCAATGGATAGTTTGCTAACTAAGACCGTTGAATACAGCAAAATTAGAAAACAGTTCGGCACCGCAATTGGCACGTTTCAAGCGCTTCAACATCGCATGGCTGATATGTTTATTCAGTGCCAACTGGCGCGTTCAATTGTGGTAATGGCAGCGATGAAGCTGGACAGCACAGCAACTCCTGCAGAAAAAGCAAAAGCAGTATCTTCGGCTAAGAGCCGTGTAGGTAAGGCAATAAAAGTGGTGGGTGAAGAGGCTGTCCAGATACATGGCGGTATAGGCACTACCCAAGAACTCGATGTAGGGCATCTGTTTAAATGCGTTACAGCGTTGGAAATGCAGTACGGCAATACCGACTACCACACAGCTCGTTTTGCTCAGCTTTGATTTGCTAACTCTACAATGAGTGAATTAGTGCTCGTTCGTCATGGCCAAGCCTCTTTCGGCAAAGCCTCCTATGACAAGCTAAGTGACAATGGCATCGAACAGGTCAAGGTGCTCTCCAGACATTGGCAGCAATTAGGGGAGCGCTTTGATCATATCTATAGCGGCTCCCTGCTGCGTCAACGAGAAACAGCGGCCGAATTATTAGGTTTGGTCGCTGGCAAACCTTCTGCTGCAACTGAAATCAAGGCATTCAACGAGTACAGTGGCGACCCGCTTATGCGTATTTACCTGCGGGACTACGCCCATGAATTTGGTGACTTACAGGCAGTGCAGTGGCCAATTACCGATCCTAGGCTGTTTCAAAAATTGTTTGAAAGAGCAACGGCTAAATGGATTCAGAATCAACTAACACCTGCAGAAACCGATCAAGATTTCGAATATTGGCAAGATTTCAAGACCCGGGTGCATGTTGGTCTCAATGAGTTAATGGCTGCTCATCCCAAAAGCAGTCGGCTTTTACTGACTACCAGCGGTGGGGTCATAGCAATGGCCTTGCAAAGAGTATTACAATTCCCAGACGAACATGTGATCAGCACTAACTGGATGGTGCACAACAGCTCGGTCACCCGGATACGTTATAGTGGCGATAGGCTGTCTTTAACCCAATTTAATAATTTGGCCCACCTAGAAAAGAATGACCTAGCACACATGGTCACGTATCGATAAGAATATAAGCGGGGACGCAATGACATCAGAAGACCTAGTAGACCGAGCCGGCGAGATCAGAGAAGGGGAAGGACTCGATCTTGATATACTGCAGCAATACCTAGAACCTGTTCTCGGCGACAAAGCGCATTCATTGAGTGTAAAGCAGTTTCCCGGCGGACACTCCAATCTTACTTATCTGCTAAGTAGCGGAGACGACCAGTGGGTTTTGCGTCGGCCGCCCTTTGGCAGCACGGTAAAATCAGCCCACGATATGTCTAGAGAATTCAAGATTCTCTCAGCGCTCAACAATGTCTTTCCCTACGGTCCCACCCCGGTGCATTTTTGCGAGGATCACAGCATCATCGGCTGTGATTTCTACCTAATGAGCTATATCGAAGGCTTGGTAATCAGGCGGGACTACCCTGCAAACTTAGAACTCAGTCCTACTCAAATTCGTCAGCAACTGTTTAATTTTTTTGATGTGCTCAGTGAGCTCCACTCGGTTGATCTGGTTGAGGCTGGGCTTGAAAATTTCGGCCGACCAGTGGGCTATGTACAAAGGCAAGTTGATGGATGGTGCGGCCGCTGGGCCGATGCTGTTACACCTGACACAGTAAACTGTGACAACACCATTAAGTGGCTGTATGACAATATGCCGAAGGAAAGCGGTAAGGCGAGCGTAATTCACAATGACTACAAGATGGACAACGTGATTTTCTCCCTAGCGGATCCGCTTAAAGTGATCGGTGTATTGGATTGGGAAATGTCGACTGTCGGCGATCCGTTGATGGACCTAGGTTGCACATTAGGTTACTGGACTCAAACCTCAGATCCGGATTTCTTTAGAGAATCACGCTCCATGCCTAGTGATGTGGAAGGGGCTCCTACTCGGGCAGAAATAGTTTCTCGATTTCAGCAGCGCACTGGCTTGCCGGTTGATAATTTTCCGTTCTATTTTTGTTTTGGGCTGTTTCGACTGGCGGTTATCGGTCAGCAAATATACTACCGCTATTATCATGGCCATACCAAAGACCATCGCTTCAAAGGCTTTGTTAAAAAAGCCCATGTTTTACAGAGCATGTGTGAACTAATAATCAGCGGCAAGATAGAGAACTAAGCGCAGTTAACTGGAGTAGGGTAATGTCTTTTCAAATCAATGAACTGTTTTCGGTGGCAGGTAAAACAGCAGTAGTGACCGGGGGCTCCCGCGGTATTGGCAGAATGATCGCCGAGGGCTTTGTCGCCAACGGGGTTAAAACCTATATTACGGCAAGAAAAGCTGAAGCCTGTGAAGCGACAGCCCTCGAGCTTTCGGAGTTTGGCAGCTGTATCGCTATCCCTGCTGATTTATCAACAGATGAAGGCCGAGCAGCATTCGTTAAAGAACTGACAAGCCGAGAAGACAAAATCAATATCTTGGTTAACAATGCAGGAGCTGCGTGGGGTGCGCCTTTTGGTCAGTACCCAGCCGAAGGTTATGACAAGGTGATGGATATCAACGTGCGGGCAATTTTTTTGCTGACCCAAGACTTGATGCCTTTGCTGACGAAAGACGCCGCTATGGACAACCCAAACAGGGTAATCAACATAGGTTCAATCGACGGCCTTAGAGTCTCAACAACCGACAATTTCGCCTACGGTGCAAGTAAGGCAGCGGTTCATTTTCTCACCAAGAACCTGGCTGTACGACTGGGTCCGCAAGGGGTGACGGTTAACGCTATAGCGCCTGGGCCATTTGAAAGTAAAATGATGCAGCGCACATTGGAGCAGTATCAGGGCCGAATTGAGCAAGAGAATCCGTTGGGTAGGATCGGCAATGCGCACGACATGGCTGGTTTGGCGCTATACCTAGCCTCTAATGCGGCTAAATATGTCAACGGGCAGATCATTGCGCTTGACGGTGGTCGTCACCTGGGCGAGCGTCAATAGTCAGGCTTAGGCCTGATTGTAGCTAACGTAAGGTTAGCTACCGGGGGTGAGATTTAATTTTGCCCGCGCTAGTGATACTGTATCTACTAATAAAAACACCAATACTTCAGAGATCTCAGTGGCCACACGCAAACCCAACCTCAATCTTCAAGAAAACACCCTGCCGCAAAATGTGGTAGTTGCTATGGCATTTGTTAGTGGTTTTACCATAATGACCATAGAAATGCTGGGCGCTAGAATTTTGTCACCTTATTTTGGGGGCAGCCTATCGGTGTGGGGCAGCATTATTACAATTTTTATGCTGGCTCTGGCAATGGGGTATCTGATAGGAGGGCGTTTATCTACACGCAGTCCAAGTCCGAAGATGTACGGCGCTTTTTTTATCGCAGCCGGTATGTCTTCTATTCCTGTTATCCTATTTAGCGATGCCATAATGGAGCCTATCTTCTTGAGTATTGAAGATCCTCGCTACGGTTCTCTGTTTGCGTCTATATTTTTATTTTTTATACCGACCAGTATATTGGGCATGATTTCACCTTACTCTGTGCGGCTGATGGTCAAGACTCATGAGCACAGTGGGCATATGGCAGGCTTATTGTTCTTTATTTCGACCGTAGGCAGCGCGGCGGGTACGCTAGGCACTAGCTTCTACTTCGTGCTTTGGTTCGAAGTGAATCATATTTTGTGGGGAGCTATAGC
>JBLGBD010000153.1:0-6840 GCA_047617585.1 Pseudohongiellaceae bacterium
AAAAAATTGGGCATGACTTTGGTTTTTGTTAGCCATAACCCAAAGCTCATTGAGCTTACCGATTCCCAATTACAGCTCCCACGAAAGTTCTAGGCCAGATCAGATGACAAAATAACAAGAATTACACGATCAACATCCAAGGAGGGATAGTTATGAGAATTCAAGGTACTCGCCATTTGGCTGGTTCAACCTACTGCGTGCACATGCAAGGCATTGCCAGCGGTGGAGCGTTCGTCGACGAATACTGTAGACAGCACTTTCTAATTCGTCTGTTTAGTGCGTTGCAGCCTTATCAAGTAAAACTGCATGCCTATACGGTGCTAGAAAATGAAGCGTATTTACTGGTCACGCCATCGCTTAGAACAGGGCTTAGTGCTATGGTAAACGCCGTGCAAGCGAATTTTGGAGAATATTATCAAACCAGGTTTGAGCGAGATTCGATTCCTATTAGTAAAAATATTAGGGCAAGTGAAGTGAGTGGATACGAACTCACTCTTCACTGCCAGAAATTTATCGAAAGGCTGGCTTTGGATATTGGCTCGAGTGATCTAGTCGGCACCTGGCAATGGTCTAGCTACACAGCTAATGGGTTTGGCTGTAGGCCGCGATACCTAACGCTACACAAGCATTATTTGCGCTTTTTGGCTGAAAAGCTGAGGCCATATCCAGGCTATCGTAGCTATATAGCCGCCCCCTTAGAACCTAAATTCCATGCCTACTTACTCTCACGGATTAGATCCGGGAAGCCGATAACCAAAAGAATTGGGGTTCGAAAAAGTACTGTAACAAGAAAAACTGTACACCGAGAATCGGATCCAACAAAAAACTTAATTCTGGGCTAAAATTACTAAGTAAACTTTTGTTACTACTGGCACCTTCTCTTAAAATTGTCGATTGCCGCCTGATACAATAAGAGTGTGGTAACAAGCTTTTGTGGGTTTAAGTCAAAGGAGTCTATATGTTTAGGTTGCGAAGCCGCCTTGACCCCAAGCGATGCCAGCTTTTGCTAGATGCCTCAACACTACATAGAAGTAGCTGACTAAATGACAAGGTCGACTGAACCAATTCGTTTCTCTCCCTTCTACGACCCACCGGATCGTGGCACCTGTTTGACTGTTGGCGGAAAAGTTCTGGTTTCCTTGAGTTTAGGGGGCCTCTATATCCTCATGCAGTATTTGGTGATGTTGGACAAGGCTACCTTCTACAGTCAGTACTGTTGGATTCTAGGAATAATCATTAGCACCTGTCTCATGTCGTTGTATGTATCTACTGATATTTTCAGATCCAACATAGAGACCATAGATACCATGCAGGGCAACGATCAGCTAACCCGCTATGTTGTCGAATTCTGGCTCACAAATAATCGGTTTCTGTTAGCGGGGCTATTTTGGGGTACATGCAATACGCTGGTTGCACATCTGTTGGGAATACCCGGTGAGCTATACAGCTCAGCTCTGTCTTTGCTAGTGATGTATTTAGGTTATTTTTTTTCCGGCTTTGCCGCCGGGATGGGAATGTTGGTAATTATTGCCGTAATTGTGCTTAATCTTAAACTTGCGCCAGAGCTAATCCATTCACTAGAATCAGAAAGCTCCGATGCCGCTAAAAGCTTGAAAAAGCTAAGTGATGCTCTATGGGTCTTCGCTGCGCTAATTTCACTGATTGGTGTTTTGGTGTCGATGTATATGTTTGCGGTTGATTGGCAGTTGATGCATTTATCTTCGACAAGGGCGATATTTTTATTCTGGATTTCACAACCCTATTTAGTTGCGATTTCGATTGTATTGATTCCAGGACTAGCGGTTGGACGTCAAGTCTCTCATTATAAAAGTTATCGGATTAACCAGCTAAAACACGAAAAAACCGAACTCTATATGGCTTTAAAAAAGTTTGAAGCGTCGGATGATGAATCGATTATCCAGCGGCAAAAAGACATAACTGAAAAGCTAAATGCTCTAAACACCAAAGTAGATCGACTAAAGAAGCTACGCAGCTATCACATTGAGAGCCGCGGCGACTTCTAATTCAGCATCCAACTTTAATCCAACTTTAATCCAAACTTATTCGTAGTTTTCAATTGCTGGGCAAGAACAAAGTAAATTTCTGTCGCCGTAGACATTGTCTATTCTGTTGACGCTTGGCCAAAATTTGCTGGAATCAGTTTGCCCCAAAGGAAATGCGCCATCTCGCTTGGAGTAAGGTCTATCCCAGGCTTCATCCAGCATATCTTCTATAGTATGTGGCGCATTTTTCAGCGGATTATTTTCAGCGTCAATCTTTCCTGCCTCGACATCAAAGATCTCTTTTCTGATCTGAATCATGGCTGTAATAAACCGATCTAGCTCTTCGAGGGACTCACTTTCAGTTGGCTCGATCATCAATGTGCCGGCAACTGGAAAAGACATAGTAGGGGCGTGGAAACCAAAGTCCATTAGCCGCTTCGCAACATCCTCTTCAGAGATACCTGAGGCATGTTTAATCGCTCGCATGTCGATAATACATTCATGGGCAACCATGCCATTACGGCCCGTGTAGAGCACTGGGTAGTGGTCTTCAAGCTTCTTGGCAATGTAATTGGCCCCTAAAATAGCCACTTGGGTGGCTTTTAAAAGACCCTGCGCTCCCATCATCGCGATATACATCCAAGAAATAGGAAGAATGCTAGAGCTGCCCCAAGGTGCAGCCGAGACAGCTGTGTTACTTCTATTGGGGCCTACTAACTCTATCAATGAATGATTCGCGACAAACGGAGCGAGATGAGACTTGATACCTATGGGGCCCATACCTGGTCCGCCGCCACCGTGGGGGATGCAGAACGTTTTATGTAAATTGACATGG
Organism: Pseudohongiellaceae bacterium; assembly: GCA_047617585.1. GTDB lineage: Bacteria > Pseudomonadota > Gammaproteobacteria > Pseudomonadales > Pseudohongiellaceae > UBA9145. Next base: position 2,839 of record JBLGBD010000153.1, read on the forward strand.
GATACATCGGCGCCAATTTGACCGGGTTTGGATACGCCAACTTGAGCATTAAGATTGGCACCATCCATATAAACCTGACCACCATTATCATGGACTATTTGGCAAATTTCTTTGACGCCTTCTTCAAACACGCCGTGAGTCGATGGATAGGTGATCATTAGCGCAGCAAGATCATTAGTATGAGCGGCCGCTTTTTGTTTGAGGTCTTCAACGTCTATGTTGCCCTCGTCGTCACAAGCCACTAAAACCACCTTCATGCCAATCATTTGTGCGCTAGCCGGATTAGTGCCATGGGCAGAGGTTGGAATTAGGCAAATGTTTCTGCTGCCTTGGCCGATGCTTTCGAGGTATTTCTTAATTGCCAACAGGCCGGCATATTCCCCTTGAGCGCCAGAGTTTGGCTGCATACTGACCGCATCGAACCCGGTGATTTCGGCGAGCATCACTTCAAGTTCGCTTATCATTTCTCTATAGCCAGCCATCTGAGCAACTGGAGTGAATGGGTGTGGTTTTGAAAATTCGGGCCAACTGATTGGAATCATTTCTGCCGCCGCGTTCAACTTCATTGTGCAAGAACCCAATGGAATCATGGCATGAGTAAGCGACAGGTCCTTATTTTCTAGGCGCTTGATGTAGCGCATCATATCGGTTTCACTATGATAGCGATTAAAATTCTGATGCTGTAGATAAGCACTTTGACGGCGTAATTCCTCAGGAATGACAGTTTTTGTTTCGCCCAAAGTAATTTGCTTATCGATTTCGCTCACTGCCAATTTGGCCGCGGCTTCGCTCGCAAAAATACTCCAAAGCAATTCAACTTCGTGCTCAGTCGTACATTCGTCTAAGCTCACGCCGATAGTGCCATCTACAGTGAGCCGGTCAATCCGCAAATTAATACCTGCTTCACGAGACCTTGCCTGAATAGCTTGGGCCTGTTTGTCGTCCACTGAAATTGTTAGCGTGTCAAAGAAATTATCGTTAACAATGTGCAGCCCAGCCTGCTTGAGACCAATAGCAAAAATTTCAGTGAGGCGGTGGATGCGCAGGGCGATATTTCTAATCCCCTCAGGTCCATGGTACATCGCATATAGAGCCGCGATATTTGCTAGTAACGCCTGTGCGGTACAAATATTGCTATTGGCTTTCTCTCTTCGGATATGTTGTTCACGAGTCTGCAGCGCCATTCTGAATGCTTGCTTGCCTCGTGTATCAACCGATACTCCAATAATGCGACCTGGCACCGCTCTTTTGTACTCTTCTTTAGTAGCGAAGTAAGCAGCATGAGGCCCACCGTAGCCCATGGGAACACCGAATCGCTGGGTGCTACCAATGACTACGTCAGCGCCCATTTCACCTGGGGGCTTGAGTAGTGCTAGTGCCATTAGATCTGCTGCGACGATCGCTATGCCTTTGTCAGCGTGAATTTTACTTATAACGTCGGTTAAGTCTGTAGACTGACCTTGCATCGACGGGTATTGGAATATTGCTCCAAATATTTCGCTATAAGGAATATCTTCGATACTGCCAATGACCAGTTCAAAGCCAAACCGCTCTGCTCTAGTTTTAAGCACATCTATCGTTTGAGGAAAGCAATGCTCGTGGACAAAAAATTTCATCGCTTTGGTATTTTTGCTAGAACGCTTTGCAAGCGCCATGGCCTCAGCGGCAGCTGTCGCCTCATCAAGTAGTGAAGCATTGGACAGATCCATGCCAGTAAAATCTAACACCATCTGCTGAAAATTCAGCAGTGACTCCAACCGCCCCTGGGAAATTTCAGGTTGGTAAGGTGTATAAGAGGTATACCACCCCGGGTTCTCTAACACGTTCCGCACTATCACGTTTGGCGTGTTGGTATCGTAGTAGCCAAGGCCGATAAAAGAACGAGTCGCTTGGTTTTTGCGGGCCAATGACTTGAGGCGTGCCAACGCCATTGCTTCTGTTTGAGGCTTAGCCAAATCTAGAGGTGCATCCAGCGCTATACTTCCCGGGACGGTCTTGCTTATCAACTGTTGCAGTGAATCTAAACCAAGGGCCGATAGCATTTCAGCAATTTGGTCTTCGCTTGGGCCAATATGTCGATCAACAAACTCATTGTTATACTTAAGGGTATCAAGAGTAGGTGCAGAATCATTGCCTGCAATAGCAGTGGTGTGTGCAGTTGTCTTAGGGGATTGCATTGCTGTCCTCATTGATTGCCGCAACAAGCCATCTCCCCCATAAAGTAGGGTAGATGTCTTGTTACTGAATCAGATAACGTTTAATGGAACAAGCTCACCGCCATTGAAGCAGTGAGGGATCAGAGTACTATGTAGAACGTAAAACCAGTGGAAGCAGATTACTCGCCGTTGCAATGTTCCGCGTAAGCTTCAGCATCCATTAACTCATCAATTTCGGCTTCATTACTCAATCGGATCTTGAAAAACCAACCGTTGTCATAGGGCAGCGAGTTAATTATCTCTGGCCCATTTGCCAATTCTTCATTAATTTCAATCACTTCGCCTGATAGAGGGGCATAGATATCGGAGGCAGCCTTCACAGATTCAACCACCGCAACTTCCTCTTTGGCGTTGAGAGTCGCGCCAACCTCTGGAAGTTCAACAAATACAATATCGCCCAGAGCATCTTGAGCGTGGTAGCTTATGCCAATAGTGGCGACGCCGTCGTCGTCAATACGCGCCCACTCATGGGTTGATGCGTATTTCAAATTATCTGGGAAATTGCTCACTCAAAAATCCTCGTAGTGTGGTCAGTGTTTAGTAGGCTGTGGGCCTTTATTCGAATACTTTCTTGCCGAATCTGACAAAATTCGGCTTTACAATTCTCACGGCTGTCAAAGTGCCGCGAAGGTCTACCTGACAGTTGGTACTGTCAGTGGGAATTCTAGCTAATGCAATTGAATGCTTCAATGTTGGCGAGAAACTCCCACTGGTAATGATGCCAGTGCCAGTGTCAGTTTGCACGGCTTGTCCTTCTCTAAGTACACCTCGAGTTTCCAACACCAAACCCACTAATTTACCCAATTTTCCAGCAGTTTGCTGTTGTTTGTGGCTGGTGACCGCTTCGCGGCCAATGAAATCGCGGTCATCGGGTTGCCAAGTGATGGTTTGCTCCATATTCGCCGCCAGTGGCGAGACAGATTCATCCATGTCATGGCCATACAAATTCATACCAGCCTCTAATCGCAGAGTATCTCGGGCACCCAGGCCAACGGGTTTAACCCCTACTGCTAAAAGCTTGTCCCACAGCTGAGGCGCATCAGCGTCGGGGAAGATAAGTTCAACGCCTTTTTCGCCGGTGTAGCCTGTACGAGCTATAAAGTAGTCTCCCAGCTCTACTCCCGTGAAATTTTTAAGAGCCGTAACCGCTTTAGCGTAATCAGGACTGAGGACTTGGCAGACCGCATCAATAGACGCCGGGCCATGGATGGCCAAAATTGCTAAACGAGGGCGCTCTTCAATGGATACTTGGTAGCCTCTTGAGTGCTCAATCATCCATGCGAGGTCTTTGCTGCGAGTCGCGCAGTTGACTACTACGCGGTATCCAAAACTCATCTTGTAGACAATTAAATCATCCACCACGCCACCGTCGTGATTCAGCATCGCGCTGTAGAGCGCGCGGCCCTCTTCATCCAGTTTAATCACGTCATTGGACAGCAAACGTCTGAGGTATTTCTCGGCGTCTTGGCCCCCGATATCAACGACCGTCATATGAGACACATCAAAGGCGCCGGCAGCCGTTCTAACTTGATTGTGTTCTTCGATCTGGGAGCCATAATTGATAGGCATATCCCAGCCGCCGAAGTCCACCATCTTGGCGCCAGAGTCGAGATGTTTCTGATAAAGTGACGTTCGTTGGCCCATAACTACTGCCTCAATTAACCCAGCATTGAAAGACGGCAATGTTACAGATTGAGGCTAAGATATGACAGCATCATTCAGCCCAAATCACGAAAAACTACAAACGTTTTGTCATCTTTTGGACTTCAAAAATCCTTGCTTAAGT
>JBLGBD010000154.1:0-6805 GCA_047617585.1 Pseudohongiellaceae bacterium
TTCGCCTTGATAACACTGTGCGTTGTCGCGCTGGGCGCGGACGTGTTGTTGGTTGTCTTGTTCGCTGGGTTGCCAGCAATAACTGGGGGCAGGGACTTCCAATTCGATTAGATCCCAAGCTATTTCTCCGCGTTGTGGCCCAGCAAGTGGGCACACAACTGCGGCCAAGGTGTTGATATGCGGTAGCTCAAGCGGCAGCCAAGATTCAAGTTTGGCCAGTAAAACCCCTTGCTCATTGACTATGCTGGTGATGCAGTTGCGTTTGCTGGTTTCAGTTTCGGCCTGTGCGGTTGAAACGGTCAACAAATCATCTTGATAAGCCGGCTTGAGGAAGATGACGTCTAAAACGCCACGTTGTAAAAAGCGTTCACCAAACGCTCTAACTAGGGGCTGGGTCATGTAGCCAAACACATTGACCCCGCTGACTAGGGCTCCGGTGAAGCCATACTTGGCGGCAATTTCATCACTATGAATGCGGTTTTCTGATTCAGTGGCATCATTCAAGGCTAGAATTTGATGGTTTGAGATTGTTGTCATCACTTTACTTCTCGCGACGGCTGAGTTCTATAGAGGGGCAGGACGCTTAGATTATGCGGCCAGGGCTCCTCGAATTATGGGGTTTAGGGTATTAGTTAAGGATGTCGACCTTGCCTAATTTCCATTGAAAATCTGTAGTGGAGTCTAGCACTCTAATTTTGCGTAAAGAGTAATTAAGCTGCGGGATTCGAAGTCGCAGCGCGCCTAGTTGCGCGGTGTCAAAGATGAGGAGCTTACAACCTAAATTAGTGATCAAGGAGCCGGTGATTGAGCCGGCAAATGGAATAGCACCTAGGTCGTCTTTATTGCCTACGGTTAAGTCGCCAAGCGTGGCTGAGCCTTCGCTGAGCAAGTACCAATGGGATTCGTCGACTTCAATGCTTTCGCCCGCTGCGAGATCGATAGATTTGGCAATTCGGCTGAGCTTTTCAATCACGGTGGACGTTAAGTTGCTGAACTGGGGCTGTCTTGCAATTATTGGCCTGAGGGACCACTGCGCGAGCAACTCGCTCTGAAACCCTTCAGCGAAGATAAATGATTTGAACGTTTCCTCTGAAAATACGCAGAGAGTGACCGGTGTGCGAGCAACAACGCTGGCGTTGCGGGTGCCGGAACCGGTTACAACTGCCATTTCGCCCAAGATGTCACCGGCCTGAAGTTCGGCTTCTAAATGCAGCTGCTGACCATCATGTCTGACCACTTCGCAGTAGCCTGTTAGGATCAAATAAACGTAGCCTCGAGTGGTTGCGTCTTGTACTAATATCACGTCGTCGGTGTTATAGCGGCGAATTTCCTCTTCCGCCAACAGGCTGCGCATCCAGCGGTTAGGGAAAGGTCTGCCTAGCCATTCTGTTAAGTAGTGATTGATTTGCGATGTATAGATGGCCGAATCGCCTTCTAAAATGGTGTAGCGTTTACCTGATGTTGCCAACGAGAACGTAGTGTTGAATTCATTGGCTAGTTTTTCGACATGAACGAAAACTACTCTATCGGCGGCTGATTTAATGGCGTCGGCAGGGTCGCCGTGGATTGCGCCAGCCCCGCCGTCAGCAACTAGCAGGGCAAAGCGGTCGCCGTAAAGTCTTTGCAGGTTGCGGTAGGTGCTTTTGCGAACTAACCCACGTTCTGCCATTTCCGCGATAGCGGTCATTGAATGATTGTCACCGACAATACAGATTTCTCGCTCGATACCTCGATTCACCGTGGAAAATACGGCGCCTATAGTAGGGATGCTGTGCACTGTGACATGGGGTTCTATACTTAGGCCAAAATAGTTGAATCTCACCCCAGGCCTTACTTCCATCAATTGGAAATGCTCGGAGACGGATTCCACTGTCCAACCAAGTCCGCAGGCCACTTTCTCCATGGCCATATTGAAGATCTCCCGGGTAGTGATTAAGTCCACCTTGTGAGGCATCAGCATTAAGGGAAACAGAGATGAATGGTCATCGTGTAGATGGGTTAGGAAAACGGCTGCGACCTGATTTTTACTAATGCCGCGGGCAAAAAGATGCTGATCAAGGAACGGAATTGCGTCGATTAGCATGTATTCGCCGTTGTAACACAGCGCAAGGCCGGTACAGGGCTCGTTTGGGGTAAAGCCAGAGGCGCCGCCTAGAACCTCAATGCCTAATTTTACTAATCCGCCAGGCACATAGTCAGGGGTCACATGATAGGGAGGTTCGATTTCGCTATCGTCGTTTAAATTGATAGTGGTTGAGCCGGTTGCGTAGCCGATCTCAAAGACGTCGGAGCTAATGTGAGAGATGGTTTGTTCGCCAATAGTCACTTTGCCTTTAATAAAAGGCATCAGGTTGAAAAACCCCTCTACAGGTATAATTTCCCCATATTTGTCCTTTAGGGCGAGTTCTTCGCAGGACGCTAACCATTCTTCTTTGAGGTCGGTTTCGGTGCCCCAGGTTTCGAGTTCTTTGCGAGTCGGACCAAACAGAGTGATCCGCAGTAGTCTTAGCGCATGGCTAATATCAGCACTTTCCCCCACTAGATTGAGCTTGCGGCCTTGGGCTAGACCTTTGCTAACAAACAGGAAGAAATAAAGAGGAAACTCCAGGCTATTGGTAAGGGAGCCACCTTTTTCTTTCACGTCAGGCAGAACCAGGGTGTCGAAATTGGATATGCCGTGGAGCAGTAAGCCTTTTAGTACTTCAGGAGGTTGGCCCACCAGAATACTAGCGAAGTCGTCCTCGTAGAGGCGGCTGCCCATGCAGGGCTGAATAACCGTGGTTTTACCAACGAATGCGCTGGCAGGGAATTTTGGATTCTGGGTAGCCATCTAGACTCTATTTTTAATATTGTGGTCATTAGTTTTATAGCATCCCAGATTACCGTTAGCCTGCTTCAAGTGGAAGCAAAAATGCGGGTATATCTTGGGTTTAATTCGATAATTCAAAATTTTTAAGTCGAACTATTTTCTTTTATAAAATCTATTTATATTAGTTGCTTACGTCCTTTTATTCATTATAAGCATCAAGGTTTTATCGCGTAAATCATCGGCCCATTGAGTAGAACTCTTTATTGGGCTGAATTCTTGCCATATTTGCCAAGCGATTGGATAGGGCAAATAGTGCAGCAATTGCGCCTATATCCCATACCTCATCCCAGCTGAATCCGCCGTCGATAAGGGCTTGGTGGTCAGCCCCTGTTACCGTGTCGGCGTGTCGAGATACCTGCATGGCGTAATCCAACATCAATCTGCTGCGTTGACTAAGGCTTGTCTTGATGTGATTGGTTGCTAGTTGGTCCGCAATAGTCGCATCCTTGGCTCGGATTCTTAATATTGCGCCATGAGCAACAACACAGTAAATGCATTTGTTTGCGCCGGAGGTGGCAACTACGATCATTTCCCGCTCGGCTTTGCTAAGGCCATTGTCTTTTTCCATGAGCGCGTCGTGATAGGCGAAAAAGGCTCTGAACTCGTCGGGCCTGTGCGCGAGGGCGAGGAATATATTCGGTATGAAGCCGGCTTTTTCTTGAACTGCCAAAATACGGCTGCGTATGTCTTCGGGCATGGCGTCCAATTGAGGGATTGGAAACTCGCTTGCACTGCTGTCCATACCCTTCTCCACGCTGGACCTGTTCTGTTAACCCCGGATGTGAGTGCTAGGGTTAATTGAATAGCCTTATTATTTAGTTTAGATTAATTTCTTAACTAGCTGAAATTACTTACTTAAAATTCTTTCTACCATTGGCTGGAAATGGCTTAAAGGCAAAGATTCAAATTCGTCATCGAAAGACGGCATGTCGTACTTTTCGATGAACTCCAAGGTGTGATTATAGTGAGGGCTTTGCTTGAGTGCGTCTCGAGCATGCTTGTCTTGGCCGATATGTTCGTAATAGTAATAGCCCTGAAAGACGGGATGGTGTTGGAGTAACCAGTGATTGGCTTCGCTGACAAATGGCTTAAGTATGGTGGCAGCTAGCGCGCCGTGGTTATAGGGGCCAAGAGTGTCGCCAATGTCGTGCAAAAGTGCACAAACTACATACTCCTCATCTTTACCGTCTTTTAGAGCGCGAGTCGCAGTTTGCAGGCAATGCTGAAGCCGATCGATATTAAAGCCGCCAAAATCCCCGTCTAAAAGTTCTAGATGAACTAGAACTCGCTTGGGTAAGCCTCGCGCAAACGCTTGATAGCTCTCCATAATGGTGTCGATGTCAGCCTTGGAGCACTCATCGAAGCGTTTAAATGTTGCTTGCTTTGTCATGGTTGTCCTTTGTTTATCTATGGAGTCCGCTGGCCGATCAGCAGGTACTGGACTCAAATGCTGTGGGAGATAGGTGGCAACTCGACGAGAGAGTGTACTAGAAAACACTGTCCATGCGCTGCAACTTATGTGGAGATGGGTGCACTGTGTGCCGGTTGTTTGGGGCGAGCAAGTCACCGGTTGGCTTGCTGGCAACGACTATGGCATTAGTTATATTCTAAAAATTTCTTTTAAAACAATTATTTAAAGATTTTTATTGATGTAAAGTATATTTTTATTCTTGCCTCCAGACTTTGCTACGGAGGGAATTATGCAGTAAATTCAATGGAATTTAGTGGCCCTAGCGGGCGCCATTCCTTAGGAGACAGACTAATGGCAAGGGTAACAATTGAGCAAGACCTCGCCGGCAAGGTGGTTGTAGTAACGGGAGCAAATAGCGGCATTGGGCTTGTTGCCAGCAAGAACTTTGCTGCGCGTGGGGCGAGCTTGGCCATTGTTTGCCGCAGCGAAGAGAGGGGGCATTGGGCATTGGACTTGCTTAAACGTGAAAGCGGCAACATCGCTATCGAGCTGTTCTTGGCAGATTTGAGCTCCTTAGCCGCCACCAAGGCACTGGCTGGCGAGCTAAAGGCCCGACATTCAGCTATACATATTTTGGTAAACAATGCAGGCGGCGCCAATGCTGGACATCAACTGACGACAGAAGGGTTTGAATTAACATTTGTCTCAAATCATCTGAGTAATTTCCTCTTAACTGAAACGCTGCTGCCTTGCATTGAAAGAGCCGCCAGCGAATCCCTTGCCAGAATCGTGTTTACCAGTTCGCTTGGTCACAAAAACAGTCCCTTAGATTTTGCTGACTTAAATCTAGAGCACGGCTACAGCACCTTGAAAGCCTATGGCCGCTCCAAATTAATGAATCTGCTTACGGCGCAGACGCTGCACAGACGACTAGGGGCTAGTAACGTGGCAGTCAGTTCTTTTCACCCAGGGGCAGTGCGTACTGCTATTTGGAGCAAGGGCGGCGCAGTGCCCCGCATTCTAGGGTTCGTAATGTACCCGTTTATGCGTAGTGAAGAAAAAGGCGCAGAAACCCTAATTTGGCTCGCTACCTCGCAAGATGAGGAGGCATTAAGCCCTGGGGGCAACTATTTTTTTGACAAAGCTCCAGCGAAAACAGCACCGTTCGCTAATGAAGAGGCGGGCGAGAGGCTGTATCAAGAGAGTCTGAAACTTATACAGCCATGGTTATAGGCACGCTGCTGTGCCCTGTTTTGTCCAAATCGTAGCCAAAAATGAAAGCCCGCCGGTACTGGGCGGGTCCTTTATGGATTAAGCAATACTTAGGTCTTTAGTCACTATGAGCAAGAGCAAAAAAGTTGCACCATTATTCGAAAACATAGGCGAGGCCACAGCGGCTTGTTTAATCACAATGGTGCAGGGCAATCTGCTGATTTTGGGTTTAAGCCATTGGCTTGTAGCCTCTCAAACAGGCGTGCTCGCGGGGCTGCTCGCCACCGCTGTGGTGGTTCTGGCCAAGACTGCGAACCGGGTAATCATCGCCATTGTTTTAGGGATTGTGACAGGGGTTGTCGACTACTTTGTGCATGAGGGTATGTTTGGGCCAGAGGCGGCTGAGGCCATAGTGACAGGTTTGGGGGCGGCGGTTTTATCCTATATTTTCGGCTTACTATATTCTTATTATAAACTTACTAAACAAAAGGTTAGGACCAATATCTAATGTTGAAAAAGATTTCTCTTTAAAGGCTTTTTAGCGGGGCTTGTAGCCCCGGTTTGTCTTTTCGCTGATGGCAGATGAACATTGCACAGTCATAGCTATTAACATCCAAGTGAAAAAATCTGCCATTTCTAATTTGCCAAAAAACCGCGTCGATCCTGCTCTAAGCATGGCCAGAAATTGTCCCGCTGCTAGGCCGTTGGCTAGCCAAATTCCAGCCAAGGCTGATTTAAGTGGAACCTAGCCGGCAGGGCAAGACTGATGATACTAGTCCTTCTCCCAGCCATAAGCTGGGCCTTTTTGTTTGACTACATAGCCGCAGTGGGTGCGCTTAAATATCATGTTTTCTCCCTCTGGCTAGGCTACATTCCCTGCATAAACGCGAGTCGGAGCCCTAGCCCGATAAACACGGCACCAACGGCTTTATCGAGCCCACGGCTAATGGCTTGGCTGGAGCTGAGTTTTTGCCTGAGCTTTGCTCCAGCAAGGATAAGTGGGGGTTCTATAAACACGGCAACGGCGATCACCAAAAAGCCATGAAGAAGCAGCTGCGCGCTAGTAGACCCCGCGCCCAGGACCACGAATTGAGGTAAAAACGACAGGAAAAAAATTGCAGTCTTTGGATTCAATGCAGCAACCAGCATGCCTTGGCGAAATACTGATGACTTGGGCCTATCGCACACAATCTCTGCAGTGGGCTCAACGCCGGTTTGCATAAATGTTCGAATACCCAGCCACACCAAATAGGCTGCACCTAGGTATTTAACAAAACTAAAAGCCATTGCAGAGGTTGCTATGACAGCGGATA
>JBLGBD010000155.1:0-6701 GCA_047617585.1 Pseudohongiellaceae bacterium
CCGGGTTTTGAGTCGGTTAGCCCCATAAAACCGCTTAGGAATTCGCCGTACTTTGCCCAGATTGTATCGCTGTAGCCGAACGCTGTTGATTGATGTCGAAAGCACACCACTAACGCGTAATCAGATTCTTCGCCACCGTAACCTGAGGTGTGGCCGAACAAAATATTGTTGGCGTAGTTAAGTGCGGTCATGCCGCCGGCAGTGGTCGAGGAATCTACAAAGGCGCGGTGGTCAACGCCGGCGACCTCCAGCCAACTGTCTTGTGGATGTTTTGCCGGCGTAAAGCGGCTGGCAGATGCCTGACTTGCGGCCTGCGCTGTGGCAGCAGTTAGTGTAGCGCCGGTGGTTACTAAACCCATGCTGGTTAAAAACCGCCGTCTACCGGTTTGGTTCGAAAATCTACTAGTCATCATTCCTTCCTTTGACTGGATATTGCTCATGCTTTGAGCGCTTTGTTTGGTGCATCCAACCTGCGTATTCAATCCGCGTATTCAACTCGCGTATTCAACTACAGCTAGGCCCTCCTGTCGAGTCGGCTTAGACAAGAAGCTGATTTAGCGCAAACTTTGAAATAAATTTTATCCATTAGGGTATTTTCTAAGTCAGCGCTGGCGTTGGGGAATCTTGAGTTTTATTGATCTAGCTAAGGGCTTTGTTTTCTTTTGCGAGTAAAGTGATAGACAGATCTTGTGAGTTTACTTTTCAATTTTGTTGTCAGTGAAGGAGAGGCGGTGGATCATTTCAACGTCTTATTTGGGCTGGGCATATTCTTATACGGCATGTCCCAGCTGGAGTACGGTATTAGCAAGCAGGCTGATGCGCGGCTGCGGGCCTGGCTGAGAACTGGCACCGGCACTCGGCTTGGCAGTGTATCAACCGGCATCGTTGCTACAGCCTTGCTGCAGAGCAGTTCCATGATCAGCCTGTTAGTGCTGGCGTTTGCAAGCGCCGGCATCTTGCCGCTTTTGAATGCGGTGGGCATTTTGTTGGGAGCGAACCTGGGGACCACGTTTACCGGTTGGATAGTCGCGGCTTTTGGCTTTAAGATGGATCTAGAAGCTATCGCCTTACCAATACTTGGCTGCAGTGCCTTCGCGTTAGTTGGCAGTAAGCGCGACACCGGTTTTTCCCACAGTGCCTTTGTGATGCTTGGTATTGGACTTTTGCTATTCGGGCTTGGCATCATGAAAGGCAGTATGGAAGCCTTGTCCCAAGCGTGGGATGTGACAATACTGCAAGGGCACCACCCAGTTATCTATCTTGCGTTTGGGGTGTTCATCACTTTTATCGTGCAGTCCTCATCAGCCGTGATGATGATGGCATTGGCGGCGCTCAATGCAGGCTTTATAAACTTGCCAGAAGCTGCGGCTTTGGTAATAGGTGCTGACCTTGGTACAACCAGCACCACAGTGTTAGGCAGTCTCACCGGCAATGTCATAAAGCGCCAATTAGCCTTTGCCCATTTTACGTTCAACTTGGTGGTAGATCTGTCGGCATTTTTACTCTTGCTGCCAGCAATACCGCTGCTGATGTCCTTAGCTAACATGAGCGATCCGCTTTATTCGCTAGTCGCCTTTCACAGTTTGATCAACCTCATTGGGCTGGCTGTTTTTCTGCCCTTTCTGAGTCAATATACGCGCTGGATAGAACATGTATTCTCTAAAAGATTGACCAATCCTAGTGGCATGTTGGATAGAGTGCCGGCGGAAGTGCCTGACGCGGCATTGGTGGCGTTAGAGGAAACTGTGAAACAACTTCTGATAAAAGCCAGCTGTAATAGCCTGCGGATTTTCGCCCTAAAACCTGAACAGCTAAAAATTGTCGATGCTAATCGCAGTCAGCTAATCGGGTCGATTACTCACAAGGACTTTATCAAAGGCTACGAAGAGCTTAAAACTTCAGAGGGCCATGTCTTTTCCTATTCTTTACAGATTCAAAGGCAGCCGCTAGTCGAAAATCAAGTCCGCGAGCTAGAGCGTCTGCAAATGATTGTTAGGAAAATCGTTTTTGGCAACAAGTCTTTAAAAGATATTCAGAAAGATCTTGACGACTTAAAGTATGCAAATCCCGACTCTATGCGCGAGCTTTATGATCTCCATAAACTGTTCCAAAAGACCGCCTATGAAAAACTCATAGACCTTATCCTGGCCGATCACGAATCGGCGTTTATTCAAGAACAGTTAGCGCAGCTCGGCAAAGACAATGATCAACATGCTCAGCGAGCTATTGAGTTTGTGTTGTCCCATGCCGAGCATGGAGTCAATGAAGGCACTGCTATGTCGATTCAACTGAATGTAAATCGAGAGATTCATCAGGCCCTTAAAACCTTTCTGGAAGCCTTCAAACTTTGGAGTTCAACCCCGCTCAACTAAATGATGGTGGGGCTTGGGTATGCTAAGGTTTAGTAAATTGCGTAGATTCCGATCTGAATCAATGATTTTTTAACACCTTCAAAGTAAAGTGGGGCAGAATGTCGGCAGGCAGCGCTAAATCGCAGAATAGTGACCTCTTAGTGTGAGTATGTAGGTACTGTTTTTGCTATTATCAGCTCAGTCATTTGGCTCAATCATCGGGAGTTTTAAGGCTTTCTGATGATTTATATAAAAATCAAAATAAGAAAGGAGATAGATATGTTGCGTTTTCTAGGGGTTTTAGGATTGATGGGTGTGGCGGCTATTGCCACCACCATGGTGAGTGCACAAACCAATGCTGAGCTAATTGAACAGGCAGTTATGCCATTGCCTGACGATCTGAAAGCAGGAGCCACCGTGTTTCGCTATGACCCAGAAACTGGCGAGCGTATTGTACTGCGTCAAGGCAATAATCAGGTTGAGTGTCAGCCAAGAAATGAAGAAGGCTTCACCCGCTGCGGTCCAGTGGCAGAGGGTGCCCGACGGGATTTGGGTTCCAAGCTGGCAGCTCAAGGCTTAGAAGGCGATGCTCTGCAGGAAGCGTTAGCCGAAGCCGAAGCCAAGGGCGAAATCAATCCTCGCACATTTGGCGCTTTGAACTACCGACTTTACGACAAGAATGATCGCATACAACTGTTATGGGTCGTGTCTGTGCCTAACGCCACCTCAGCGCAGCTGGGTTATCCTACTGGAGGCCAGCGTGATAATTCATTGGCAGGAAAGGGTACGCCTTGGATGATGTTAGATGGCACGCCAGGTGCCCACCTGATGATTCCGATCAACGGCACACCGTTGTCCAACTCGCCGCACTGATCTACTGTAAAGTGGGTGGTCCTTGGTTTAGGGGCGCCCGCTTCAATTTGGCTCTGTCGCAACGCCAGTGTTGGTCTGCTAATGTCGAAATTCTAACCTTTGGTTCCATTTCTTTAGGTTAGACTCAACTGCCCCACTGTTTCTGCCCAGAGTTAATTCAATGTAAGCCTATTACCGCGTGGTTACTTTATGGCTGTTACACTATCGAGCCTTCCAATTACTAAGACTCAACCGGTAACTCTCTCCCTGGGCTTAAGCATTCTTTTGCTCGGAGGGTTAGCTGCGACTTTTGGTTGGCGTCAAAGTGCACTTTTTGCGGTGGGTTTGTCTGCGGGTGTCATTCTCTATCACGCGGCCTTCGGTTTTACCGCGGCCTGGCGAGAGGTGGTTAATACCGGAAGAGGCGCAGGCCTGCGGGCTCAGATGATTATGCTGGGGCTTACGGTTTTGGTGTTTACGCCCTTAATCGCCATGGGTGAGGTCGCAGGGGTGAGCCTGCGAGGTAGCGTTGCGCCGCTGTCGCTTGGTGTGGTTTTAGGTGCATTTATGTTTGGCATTGGCATGCAGCTCGGTGGTGGCTGCGCCTCTGGCACACTGTTTACGGTAGGTGGCGGCAATGCCCGCATGGTAATCACCTTGGTAGCGTTTATCGCAGGCTCGGTGCTGGGTTCTTATCATTGGGGCCTTTGGCAAACCGCGCCGGCATTGCCCGCGGTGGCACTGTCCGCTGAGTTAGGTGTGGTTGGTGCGCTTGCTGTTAGTTTGGGGTTGTTTGCCGTGGTCTGGTTTGCAACAGTGGCTTGGGAAAAACACAAGCACGGCAATTTGCATTCCGACCGCGAAGGCGTCGCCAGCTACACCTTGCTGAAAGGGCCTTGGCCACTTATTGCAGGCGGTTTGGCCTTGGCGGCCGTGAACATTGCCACCCTGTTAATTTCTGGCAGGCCTTGGGGTGTAACCTCGGCATTCGCACTGTGGGGCGCCAAGTTTTTAGGGGTCATCGGCTTCGATGTCACTGGCTGGGACTACTGGGCCCGCTCAGGCTCTCTCGCGTCTCTAAATGCAAGTGTGTTCAACGATGGCACCTCGGTCATGAATTTCGGCATTATGTTAGGGGCCTTACTGGCGGCAGGTTTGGCAGGGAAGTTTGCGCCTTCACTGCGAATCCCCCTGCGCTCAATCGTGGCGGCGGTGATTGGTGGCTTACTGCTGGGCTACGGTGCGCGCATCGCCTATGGCTGCAATATTGGCGCCTATTTTGGCGGCATTAGCTCTACCAGTCTGCACGGTTGGCTTTGGTTCGTGGCCGCCTTTGTTGGTAGCAGCCTAGGGGTGCGGTTTAGGGCTTGGTTTGGTTTAAACTAAGCCACGCGGCGTCGGCTATTTCTGCGGGCTAAATCCGGAGAGGTGAAGAGCGCTAAAATTCATATTCCAGTAAAAATCGAAACGTTTGATCTGGCGTTTGATTGTCCATGCCGAGAATTAGACCAGCTTCCCAGATAATACTCTTGCGCACACCGAGTTTCATGCTGCCGAGAAAGACAGGACCGATACCCAAAGTGCCTTGCCCTGCGTACAGCTCAACGGCCGGCTCGAATGCTCTGGAATAGCGATAGCGCGTTTGAAACGAAAGGGCGGTTTCGAATTCATCTTTAATGTCATCGCCCCATTCCTGTATCAGTAGTAAATTAGTAGTCGCGCTCCAGCGGCCGAACTCTCGCTCCGCTAAGAGTGCGACGGTAAACTCTTGCGCATCTGCATCAATCACATTCTCATATTCAAACAGCAGTCCCCAGTCAACCGCATACTCGCCTTGCTCAGTAAGCTGCAGCTTGAGCTCTAGCTCAATGGCGTCTAAATCGAAGCCGCCACGGTGTTGCTTTTGTCCTACTAAATAAGCCTCAGCAAACCATTTCTCGCCAAAGGACTTGCCAATGGAGAGCTGATGCAGCTGCTGGGGATTGGCCAGCGATGTCTCCTGATTTTGATACAGCGAGCGAAACTCAATTTCAAACTCTAAGGCATCAACATAGGGGTGGTATGTTTTGTCGATAACAGTGCCGTCAGCCAGGCAGTAGGAACTCGCGCTGGCTGCAAAAATGCTAAGCAGCAGAGCCAATTGGCGTGTTGAAAAATAATCTTTTGTCATGTGGCTAAACCGCCAACGGAGTTTGAGTAGATTTATTTTGCAGCCAAGCGTGGCGACAAAGCGGCCCGCTGAGCACCCCCAGTAGACCAGTTCCGTAGGCGATAACCTGCAGTACCGACGGTGTGGATTCGTAGCCAATCAGTGCATACAACAGCCTGCCACCTAACGATGTCTCTGGCACAAGGTTGGATGAGTTCCAAGCGATAGGGGTGAAGGGTGCCCAGTCTGCTTGGCTTAATAACATAACTATTTGCGAGGCCATGCTGCCATTGATCAACGCCAGCAACAGCACGCTTAAGCGCAGAGACCAGCGCGGGCCCAAACTCACTAAACTGTAGAACAAAAACACGCCGCAGCTAATTCCTATCCCGGTGCCGATGACCCCTCCAGAGATAATGGCAGAAGCGTTTTCAGAACTGGTCAAGCCGCCCTCCAGATAAAGAATCATTTCGGAGCCTTCACGCATGACAGACAGCACAACTAAGGCTGTCATGGCGAGCAGGCTTAGTGAGCGATAGCGCTTCGCCGACATTTGGGCAGGCTGGCGTGGCAGAAACCATGTAAGAGTGATCAAAACAATGAAGCCTAGAAAATGAATGGAAGCGTTGGCAATATCTTGACCGACATAGTCGAACCATTGGGAAATTGTTGGCGTTGCTTGGGCATAGGCCCAACCCAGTGCGCTACCGCAAATTAGGCCATAAACTACCCAATTATTGCCCGTGAGCAAACTGGTCCCCCATGCATTACTGAAGACTCGGCTCAATACTAGCAGTACACTAATCAGTAAAGCCGCTTCAAGAACTTCTTGTAGGAAAAGAATAACAGTGCTTAAAAACATAGGTTTACTGTGTAAATTGCCAATTATTTAGCAATTACCCTCCCTTGTGCAGTGCGGGGGTAAAACTCGCCAAAAAATGGGTATTCCCCGGCCTGTAATGGGCCAATAAAGATAACAGTTTGTTTGTTACCAGCGATGACTTTTTCTCGATTGAGCTCATAGCTTTCAAATTCTTCAGGCGTAGGATCTTGATTAATAATTCTAAGTTTAACCTTCTCTCCTGCCGGCACTTCGACAACGGCAGGAAAGAACAAATGATCTTTGATAATTATTTCTATCTCCAAGGTCGCCGCCGCCGCCGTATTTTGAGCCAGCAAAATGAATGCCCACAAAATAAAAAACCGATAGCTCAAGAGCCTGCTCCAAAGGTGATGGTAAATGCAGTGCCAGTGTCAAAGCGCGAATCATGAATATCTATCTGGGCATGATGCAGTTTTGCAATATGGGCAACAATCGTTAGGCCTAGTCCACACCCAGGGACCTGTTC
>JBLGBD010000156.1:0-6576 GCA_047617585.1 Pseudohongiellaceae bacterium
GTTGATCACTAGAGCGACACCTTAGCTCTAAAGTAGAGTCAGAAAGAAACCGGCAATTGCCGCACTCATCAAATTGGCCAGAAATGCCGCGTAAACTGCTCTCAGGCCTAGCTGCGCAATATCGCTTCTGCGGCTGGGGGCCATAACACCAAGTCCACCTAACATAATCCCTATTGATGAAAAATTAGCGAAGCCGCACAACGCGAAAGTAACAACCGCTTGAGTATGCTCACTCATTACCTCCATTTGATCCGTAAAAGCGACAAACGCTACAAATTCATTAAAAACAAGTTTTTGCCCAATCAGGCTGCCCGCTAAGTTTGTCTCGGCCCAAGGAATCCCCAATAGAAACGCCATGGGTTGGAAGCAGTAACCGAGGATTAACTGTAGCGACAGTTGATCAAATCCAACCATTGCGCCGAGCCATGCCAGAAGAGTATTTACAAACGCGATAAGGCCGACAAAAGCAAGAATCATAGCGCCAACGTTAAGGGCCAGTGTCATGCCGCTGCTGGCACCCGATGCCGCTGCATCGATAATATTCACATGTTCTTCAAATTCCAGCTGAAACTCTTCGCCTTCATCTTGAAACTGTTCCGTTTCCGGCTGCATCAGTTTTGCCATTAGGAAGCCACCGGGGGCAGCCATAAAGCTTGCTGCTAAGAGAAATCGAATCTCCACCCCTAGCAAGACATACCCAGCCAGAACAGAGCCAGCGACTGTCGCCATGCCGCCAACCATTACTGCAAACAGCTCAGATTTGGTCATGGTGGCAATATAAGGACGAACTACTAGAGGGGCTTCAGTTTGACCCACAAATATGTTTGCAGTGGCAGACATAGACTCCGCCTTCGAAGTCTGCAGCAGTTTCTGAAGTCCGCCACCGATGATTCGAATCAACCACCCCATAATGCCTAGGTGATAAAACACCGCGACGAGGGACGAGAAAAAGACTATGACCGGCAGCACGTGAAATGCAAAGATAAAGCCGAGCTTGAATGAACCGATTTCGCCGAAGACAAATTCAATACCATCTTGGGCGTTATCAACAACACTAGACACAGTCGCCGAAACCACCTGCAGGGCCGCCACCCCCCATGGCAGATACAGTGCAATCCCGCCAAGCGCGACCTGTAGCAAAAGAGCAAACCCCACGGTGCGCCAATTTACATTCGCTCTGTTGGCGGAGCTGATGTAGGCCACGCCAAAAAGTACAGCAATGCCGATAATACTCATGAAGCCGCTCATGAGTGATCGCTGCTAAGTGTATAAGGCCTAGCTAGTGGGAGAACTAACTGTTGTATTTCTGCCAGCATTATCTGAATGTCTGAATCACCGCTAATCATTATTTGGGCATACTCTTTATTGGGTTCAATGAATTCAAAGAACATTGGTTTAACAGTGGATTCAAACTGGCTGCGCACAGACTCTTCAGTCCTACCTCGGTCACGGACATCGCGGGCAAGCCGGCGATTAAAACAAACGTCGAGTGGAGTATCAACAAACAGAGCTAAATCGAACAGCTCCCGTAGTATGGGGTTGCTTAGAAGTAAAATACCTTCGAGCAAGATTAAGCTGTGGCCCTGCACTGTCGTGGTTACAGCACGTCGGTTGTGCTGAGAGTAATCATACTCGGGCACCTCGACAGGATTGCCGGCTTTGAGCTGCCGCAGATGATAGGCTAAAAGCTCATGTTCTAAACTCTCAGGATGGTCATAATTTACCCCGTGGCGCTGCGCAAATGGCAGATGGGACTGATCTCTGTAGTAGGAATCTTCGCGAATGACGGCTAAGTTAACTTGGCCGCGCAGTGACTCGCAAAGGTGATCAGTAAGGTGTGATTTTCCAGAGCCCGAGGCACCGGTAATAGCAATTATGTGGGCAGACAAAATAGTGAATAGCTCATAGTCTCAGGTGTATCCAACGCACTAGGCATTGGCGTGTCAAGCAGCACTAAGCTCTCAGCAAAGCTGCTATTTCGTCCTGCAATGGAAACCGCTGGCTAACCGCTTTTGAAAACAGCAACCGGCCATCACAAACGACATCAAAAACCCCACCAGACCCGGCTACCAGGTTTATTGGAGCCTCTACCACAGTGAGAATTTCAGCGGACACACGGTCTGCTTCAGGTCGGTAGTTTCAAGAGTTGCAATAGGTAATTGTAAGCTGCATTAGGATCACCCCGTCGCTTGATTAGCTAAAACGCCTGCGACCATAGCATGCGCCGCCTCCATTTTCCTGTAAACTAACTTGCAAAAGAACTAGTTACTTCATTGATTGAGCATACACTATGAAACTACCCACTCACACCGTAATCGCCCCAATTATATTCTCTCTTTCTAGCGCCTGTACAACCTTAACAAGTAGCGCCCAAGAGTCGCCTGAAACATGGTACGCCGAAGGTCAAAATACCGTGCTGCGGAACAAAGCGTTGCGCTCAACTAACCCTCATGGGGTGGCTAAAAACGTAATTCTGTTTATTGGTGACGGCATGGGGATCTCGACCATTACTGCCGCACGTATTCTTGCCGGCCAGCTAAGAGGCGAAAGCGGTGAAGAGAATGAACTCTATTTTGAGTTATTTCCCAATGTCGCTCTATCTAAAACCTACAATACTAACGGCCAGGTGCCTGACTCAGCGGGAACCATGTCGGCCATGGCAACCGGTATCAAGACAGACGTAGGACTTATAAGCGTGAACCAAAATGTCGTCCGTGGCGATTGCTCGTCTCAAGCTGGCAACACGGCCATGACTTTTTTAGAGCGAGCAGAAATCCGTGGCCTAGCCACCGGCGTGGTAACCACCGCACGGCTAACACATGCAACTCCAGCGGCTAACTATGCTCACGCCATGGACAGAGACTTTGAAGATGACCGCGATGGTGCAAATTTGGCAAATCCTGGTGATTGCCCAGACATCGCCCGCCAACTCATTGAGCTGAGCGCTAATGTCCCTGGATCAGATGGTCTAGAAGTCGCCCTTGGTGGTGGCCGGCGCAGCTTTCTGCCAAGGGTAGACGGAATTGATCCAGAAACCCAAGGCCCAGGTGAAAGACTCGATGGCCGTAATTTGACTCAGGAATGGCTGGCAAATTATCCAGACAGTAACTACGTCTGGAATCGAGAGCAATTTATGGCAATCGACCCAAATTCAACCCAGCACTTGCTTGGTCTATTCGAACCCTCTCACATGCAGTATTCCCTCGACCGCGAAGCAGATCAGGCCGGCGAACCCAGCCTCAGTGAAATGACAGCGAAATCAATAGAAATTCTGAGCAACAATGAAAAAGGTTTCTACCTTACTGTAGAAGCTGGACGAATCGACCACGCCCATCACGCGGTAAACCCCAGACGAGCACTGATGGATACTATCGAGTTAGCGCAAGCGGTAGAGACGGCAGCCGCTATGGTAAATTTAGAAGAAACTCTTATCATAGTGACAGCAGATCACAGCCATGTATTTACAATCGCAGGCTACCCCGCTAGAGGAAACCCGATTCTTGGCAAAGTGGTTGGCGTAGATAGCCAAGGTGAAACACAAGAATCAGCTAGTCTTGCCGAAGACGGCAAACCATACACTACACTGGGCTACGCTAACGGCCCGGGCTTTCATTTTATTGAAGAAAGCGCATCTGCTGATGATGTCTATGGCCTGCCGGTGCACACCGAAGGCAGAGTGGACCTCACCGACGTGGATACCGAAGACGCTGGTTTCTACTCGGAGACAACCGTACCCCTATCATCTGAAACCCACGGCGGGGAAGATGTCGCGATCTATGCCATTGGTGCTGGATCTGATTTGATTCGTGGTGTTATGGAACAGAACGTCATCTTTCACGTGATGATGGAGGCTACTCAGCTGGAATCTCGCTAGGGCGGATTCTTCTCAGTGTTGAAATTCGTAGATACTGCCCAATTTGAGGATGCTAGTTAACTCGTCTAGGGCAGTTCTCACTTCCACAAGCAATGTGGGGTCGGCTAAATCTTTTGGCCACAGCACTTCCCGGTAGTGGGTCTTAATCCAGGCTTCAAGCTCAACTTCCAATTTATCATCAAGCATTACTCGAGCACGCATACCCGCAATCTGAGACTCACTGAGCACCACTCGCAATCGTAAGCACGCAGGCCCGCCGCCATTGCTCATGCTTTCTCGAAGGTCAAAATAGACTACATTGTTAATTGTGCTGGGCCCTACTTGAAGCTCATCCAAGTAGCGTTTAACACGGATATTTTCTGCACATTCCAGCGGCACAACAATCGTGGTACCTGCAACGTCTGGCAAGGAAAGCAGTTGCGAATTAAACAAATAGGTTTTGACCGCATCCTCAAGAGTTACCTGCGCACTTGGGACTTCAATGTACTCCAATGGCTGCCCTGCCATGGCTAAATCCAAGTCGACTTTGAGCTGTGTTGAGTCTAGAAACGCCTGCTGGTGAAAAAATAGCGTCTGCCGATTACCCACAGCGATGACATCATTGTGAAACACCCCAGCATCTATAGCCGCTGGATTCTGCTGGGCAAACACGGCCCTACTGGCTGCAACGCCGTGACTTCGCGCGATGGCTTGAAATGACTCAAGGGTTTGCCGGGCAGGAAATTTAGTCGGCGCGATTGCAGGCGATGCGGTGGAGGCCCCATAGACGAAAAGCTCAACCCCTGCTTGGCCGTAACTGCTGCACAGACGGGTGTGGTTCGCCGCACCCTCATCAGAAAATGTAGCACTGGCCGGCAATGGCTCATGATGTACAAAATCATCGCTGCTAAAAATGCTTTTCAATATCTTTGAGGTTGTTGGCGGTTCGATGGAACGATGAAACATGCTCATTAAATTCGCCGGTGTAAAATGGGTTTTGCCATCTAAGCAATCTGCAAACGGCGACACCGTGGCTGCATTGGCCACCCACATACACGAAGCTGACGACGCTGCACTAAGCAAATGAGGCGCGCATGCCCCTACCGCCTGCAGTATTTGCGCGTCATCACCATGAAAACCCAAACGCCTCAAGGTTGGTATATGGGGGCGCTCTTGCGGTGGCAACACAGCTTGGGGCAATCCCATACGGCGCACAGCCTTCATCTTTTCCAAGCCCTGCAATGCCGCTTGACGAGGAGATGATTTCTGCCCGCCATGCACATGGCTCGCCACATTACCAAAGGACAATCCCGAAAAATTATGCGTCGGGCCAACCAGACCATCAAAATTGACTTCTTTCGCGGTTTTAAAATCGGCCAAGCTCAAAGTGTGACTCCTGGTGCTAAAGTATCCGGTAGTTCAACCTTGTCGCTGAGCATGCTCGCAATAGGGTAGGCACTGTAATCAGCTGCATAGTAAGCGCCAGGCCGAAAGTTACCACTGGCTCCGATTCCGCCAAATGGCGCAGAACCACTAGCGCCAGTTAGTGGCCTGTTAAAATTAACAATGCCAGCATTAATTCTTGGGTAAAAGTAATCCCATGCCGATCTATCATCACTAAGTAAGCCCGCCGACAAACCGTATCGAGTATTGTTAGATTTCGCTAAGCCTTCATCGATGCTGCTCACCCATTCGATCTGTAATAACGGCCCAAAACACTCCTCATCGGCGATACCCGCAACGCCTGTGACATCGATAATGCCCGGAGTCACAAGCGGTCTATCGGAGTCTGGCCTTTGGAGAGGCACTAACTGTTTTGCGCCCAACTCCACTAATTCATGTTCAAACTTGAGCGCGCCAGAAGCGGCCGCATTAGAGATTAAAGGCCCCATAAAACAACTATCATCAGAGCCCACTTTTACTTTTTTAGTGGCTTCACACAATGATTCAACAAGTTTTCTGTTGTTCTCACTTTCAATAAGAACAAGCCTTC
Source organism: Pseudohongiellaceae bacterium (assembly GCA_047617585.1). Taxonomy (GTDB): domain Bacteria; phylum Pseudomonadota; class Gammaproteobacteria; order Pseudomonadales; family Pseudohongiellaceae; genus UBA9145. The sequence goes on from JBLGBD010000156.1 coordinate 5,847, forward strand.
TCGCACAGGTACAGCGCTGACCTGCCGAGAGAAACGCTGATTGAATAATTGTATATACCGCACCGCTTATGTCGGCAACACGGTCTACCAAGAGGGGATTATTGCCTCCCATTTCAAGCGCCAACATTTTATCCGGCTGCCCGCCTAGTGCCTTGTGAATTGCATGGCCGGTCTTTGAACTGCCAGTGAACAGCACGCCGTTGATCTGCTGCGCATTGACCAAAGCCTCTCCAGTTTCTCGCCCGCCCTGTACTAGATTCAGAACACCTTTGGGCAAACCAGCTTGCTCCCAGCAGGTGACCAAGAGTTCGCCAAATCTCGGGGTGAGCTCAGATGGCTTGAACACCACGGTGTTACCAGCAAGCAGAGCAGGCACAATATGTCCATTGGGCAGATGGCCTGGGAAATTATAAGGCCCAAGCACGGCGAAGACCCCTATGGGTCGATGAGCTAGTGCTGCTACCACGCCATTGTTTTCGTTATGGCTAGATCCTGTGCGCGCATGGTATGCAGCAATTGACAATGCGACCTTGCCAATCATTGCACCTAGTTCCGTTTTACTCTCCCATAACGGCTTGCCGGTCTCCTCATGGATAGCCAGACTTAACTCTTCTTGCCTTTGCTGCAGTATGTCTTTAAAACGTCCAACTATTGCCTCGCGTTGCCCAAAGTCTATTAGGCGCCAGTCAATGAATGCTGCTCCAGCTGCTTTAACCGCTGCTTCTACTGC
>JBLGBD010000157.1:0-6542 GCA_047617585.1 Pseudohongiellaceae bacterium
CTGCGCTATTGCCATTGGAAGTTGTACCGCAGCTGCAGCTGCAAAACATCATTGTTGCGAAACTCATAAAAAAAAGAGTTTTCATTGGTGTGATAGTCCACCCACAGCAGCCCCAGATTAAAATTGTCCGACCAGTTATAGTCTACCGACAAGCGGCTAACCCGACCTTGATTGTTGGCTAATTTATTCCACACCCCCAATACCTGCAGGCGCTCGTTTAGCGCGGTCCAAAAAAAACGCGTGCCGAGGCTTATTTGATCTGCCGGCTGGAGCATGGATTGATCATGGGCTCGGGTATGGATGCTATCGAGTTCCAGGCTTAGCAGCAGGTTACTAAAACCCGTGTATTCAATCCCAGCTACTGCCAGCACCTGATCTTTTTCGCTCCAGCCGTTTACTTTAGTTAAGAAGGCCGCCGGATTGGGTATCACCGCCCTGTCATAGTGAATGCCCAACTCACCGTAGAAAAGCCAAGCGCCTTCGACCCAATTTGCGGCGGCGCCAATAGCCCGCATTCGATTTTGGCTGAAGGTCAGAGTGGGGTCTGCCGAACCGCTTTGAGTTATGGATTCAAGGGTAAGCAAATTGTCGTTAAACTCTCCAGCCACCAGCTGAAAGTCGCCCTTAGGCAATTGAGTCGAGACTCGGACAAAGCCCTCATGCTGTTTATCAACGTCGGTCTTCCGCAAATTCAGGCCGATATTACGAAGCGGCGCAAACTGATCGAACTCATCTCCCTCGGGAGATATTTGATTACGGTCGGCATCGAAAGTAATAACAGCATCTACTAGCCAATCCGACAGGCGATAGCTAAATAGTGCTGCAGGGGCCTGTAGCCTGAGGTCTTCAAGATCTTGTTGCGCAATGGCGAACTGATCTTCGACATTTATTAGGTCAGTGACTCGAATGTATTCTGCTAAACCCCAGGCCAGGATTTGATTGCCCAATTTGACATAGAGCCCACTTTCTGCCTGATAGTCAATGTAGAAATCTCGCACTTCGGTACGGTTTCTTAGCTGGTCTTTCTCCTCCGTCGAGAAAGGAACCTCACTTCGAAGCCGGTACACATCATCATGATAATATTTTCCGCTTACCCTAAAGTTAGACTTCTCATTGATACTGCCATCAGCCTGCAGATAAATGCTGGTTTGAAATCCGTTAAGCTGTTTCTGAGTTCGGCTAAAAAGGGCACTTGGCTCTTCTAAGCCGTAAGAGACATTTTGGGTAATCCAACCGATGATAGAAATATCAGACTTAATAGCCTCTTCGATATCAACATCAACGCTATTGAAAAAGTCAGTTTGGGCAAGACCGTAATTTGAGGCGAAAAAAAGGCCGGTGTAGAGTGAGAATCTGGACACGGCAAGGCAAAGAGGATGTGCCATTAGCGAAGGACGGGATTAGTCCAATCCCCTCTGCATGGATTCCGTGCTAAACGCGCTGTCGTCCACGTCAACGTTGTAACGAATAGAGTTGATTTGCAACACACTGGCATGTTCCTGGCGTCCATTTCTTGTGCTTATGGCCTGTAGGCGCTTAGTAGTCCATATATCGTCAATCAATTCGATTTCCGAAGAATTAAAGTACTTGATCCGGTTGCCTTTAAGTTCCCAGGCTTGACCGCGCACCTGCAGAAAAATATCCTTTCTAACCCATGCCTGCATTTTGCTGTAACCAGTTGCCTCTTCAGCGCGGTCTTTGAATGCGGGTTTCGGCGTCACGTCGATTACCCATACTTCATGGCTATCGATGTTGTCCGATTCGCTAACAAAGCTGTAATCGAACCAATCTAATTCATAGCCGTTGATATCCGCGAAGGTAAAGTCACTGCCCATAAAAGAGTCCGAAGTATCGCTCGAGGCTATTCGCTTGACCCGCTGCAGCGCGGGAAGGTACAGCCAAGAATCATCATCTTGGTTAGCATCGGCCCAATCGACGTTAAGATAGGCGGTGCCGCGAATGTCTGCGGGGGATTCAAACAGTGATAAGGATTTAGTGTCAGCGTCGAAGTCTTTGCTATAAATCCGCAGATTTCTCGTGCGCTGGCGGTCTCTTCGGTCTATTAGCACCATTGTAAACTCACCGATGGAAGAGTCGCCATCGTAGCGGGCATCCACTTTTTGCATGACTTCAAAAGCGGTCATATCTGCACCTTGGGTCGTTGCAGCAAAACCTAGTGTGAGAATAATACTACAGCTATAAAACGTCCGGTATAGACCAAAAAGTTTACTCAAAATAACAACTCCATAATTCTATCCAGCTTTTGCAATAATGGGTTTTGTGATTGCAACATCATCGGAGCCGTCTATCAAATATAAAATTGCAGGAAGCACTAATAAGTCGCCAACTAATGCCAAAGACATAATTATGGCGCCGAACATCCCAACATAAATTACGGTGGTGAATGAGCCAAAACAAAGCACGCTAAAACCACTGACCAAGACAATAGAGCTAAATACCACGGCTCGCCCTGATTCTCGCATTGATCGAGAAATAGCCTCATGGGTTGTCGCGCCTTGACTCTTGGCTAACAGGTATCGGCTCATCACATGAATTGAATCATCAACGGCGATACCCATAGTCATAGCAAAGACGATGACGGCGCTTTGATCAAGATAGATGCCTAAATATCCAGCAAATGCGCCTGCCAACAAAATTGGCAAAACGCTGGGAATGATTGAGAGCAGCCCATACTTAAGTGATCTAAAAAGTATGATAAAGAAGATCGTAATTACGGATAATGCGACTAAAAAGCTCTTCACCATGCCTTCGGACACATACACGTCCTGCACTGTGTACAACGCCATAGTGCCGGTCACTACTGGGCTTAACGCAGAGAATTGCGTACGGAGATAGTTGTTGATTTCATCTAGTTCGCTCTGCATGTCCGACGCTTTCATATTGATCACCGGGACAACCAATCTAGTGGACTGGTTGTCAAAGTCTTTAATGTCGGACAGGTCTTCATTGGCGCCGGCACTTTCATACAAAAACATTAGCTGAGCCGTCATCTCGGCTGAGTCGGGTAGGCGGTAGAAAGCAGGGTCGTCGCCATTAAGTGCTTGGTTTATCTCTTTCAGGTAGTCGACTAAAGAATTTATGGGGCCTAACGTTGGCCGCTGGGAAAGCCATGTTTGGATAGCCTGGGCTTCGGCAAGAAATTCAGGAGACTTGATGCCGTCATATTCTCCTGAATCTAGTATCACATCTAAGGTCATCATGCCTTTAAACGTGTCGTCGAAATATTCTATATCTTGGCGGGTTGAACTTGCTTCTTTAAATAGAGTGACGTAATTGGTGTCAACTTGAATGCTTGGTAGATACGCAATAGAAAACACCGCGGCGGCTACGCTTAAGCCAAGAATTAAATTCCTGTGCTTGAGGGTAAAATTGGGCACGCCTTTTGTCATCCTAGTGAGAATGCCAATGTCTAGTACTTGCTTGGTTTTATTGGAGACATTGCCAACGTAGCTGAGCATTGCCGGCAGCACGGTGAGTGAAAAAAGAAACAGCACGAGCGGACCAATGGCCCCGAGCAGAGCAAACTCTTTCACCGGCAATATTTTTGTGATTGATAAAGCATAAAAGCCAGCGGACGTTGTAATCGCCGTAAAAAAGGCCGGCATCCAAATATGTTCAACCGTTAACCGCGCCGCTTCTTTGCTGCCTTTGCCAGCGCTGCAAAAATTAAAAAATTCTATAAGCACGTGCACAGTAATGCCGATCCCTATAATAATCAGCGTAGGCGCTAAGGCGGCGCTGTCGATTGTGGTGTGGGGGATGCCCAAGTAATACTGTATCTCCATTACGATTAGTAGCCCGCCGATAATCGCGAGCCACGGGAAAAGCGTTGCGACCAACGAGCGGAAACTAACAAACAGTATTACGATCATCAGTACGATCATAATAGGAATTAATAATGCGGTGTCAGACGCCGATACTGTTTCGAAGCGTTCGTTAACCAGCGGGTAGCCGGATAAATGCAGGCGGTATTGCTCAGACTCGAAATTGTTCTCATCAACGAATTTAAATAAGTCCTGTACTAGCTTAATTTTGTGCTCAGAAGTTTCTTCTCGGTACTCCACCCTAGCGGCGATTCGAAGATGCCGAAAGTCTTCAGTTATCAGCGATCCTAAGGCTAATTTTTCACCCCTGAGAATGGTCTTTATTGACTCAACTGCTGCTGGATCATCTTTTAGCGCGGCAAAGTCATCAATCAAATAGTCGGTGCGCAGATCGTCGCCGTCTGCGTGAATGTATTCGTAGTTTGTTATGGATCGAAGTTGAGTAATAGCCGGGTGGAAATCGAGAAAATCGGAAATGGCAACTACGGCGTCCAAAGTCTCGGGCTGGAAGATATCGGGCGCAGCACCCGTTGCTTCAAATCCAACGACTAGATACTCATTGTCACCAAACAGCTCGTTGAGTTTGTCATATTCCAAAAGTGTGGGGTCGCCAGCGACGAAATAGCGCTCGGTGCTGTTGTCAAAGGGTATGGGTCCGCCAGTAAGAAGTATTGCAGGTAACAGCAACACAGCCGCGATAATAATAGGCAGGCGCCAAGAAACCACTAAACGTGCCCATGCGCTGACGAAATTGGTCAAGTACGCCTCTCCACGCGGTATTCTTGTACCGCTTTTTATTGTAACTATACGCCATGTCGGCTGACTATTTCGAGGACTTTGCGATGTTGTTGTTCACAAACTTCAGGAGTAGTTTAATACGTGGACTTAAGTGCGTAAAGCGCACTTCTCTTACACGATTAAAAAGTAAAAAAACTGAAAAACTTCAATTATTAGAATTTCTTATGAAGATTTCTTAAAGTCAGTCGATAGTATCCATGGACAATGATATAGGCCAACACAAGCAATCTGAAAGAGACAGGAGCGGTCGCTTCATGGCGAAGGAACTCAAATTTCCATTCGATCTAGATCTAAGCAGTCTGGATACGGGGAGCATCACCAATATTCTCAACGATATAGAGCACCATTTACCGCTCATGGAATCCAACGGCGATTTAGTGCAGCTTCTTGAAGTTAAGGAGTTTTTCGAGTGCGAATTGAAAGAGTCCAGGCGCCTGCATTAACGCAGATTGGCTATCTAGCGACGGTTAAACACTCCTGCCACCCCAATACTCCAGGCAAGTGGCTTACGTTTCTTGCCCGTAACTCGACTCAAAGTCATACCTAACCTCAAACCAACTTCATTCATTCGACCCCTGTAAGAAACGTGGCCGAAGTCTAAGGCGGTGTACTCATCGCAGTCCTTGGTTTATCCTCTAGTTACCCACTAAACTGGGACTAACAATAATAAATAGCACCGGAACCCTATAAATTTAGGTACAAAACCGGTCTTACGCTAACAACCAATCCGAACACTCAAAAGGGAACATCACTATGAAATCAGTTTTCACACTGTTGGCAGCCTGCGTATTTTGCGCAAGCGCGTCAGCCCAGCTAGATACGGCCGCGCTTACACGGGCTATGGCAAACCCAGATAGACCTGCTGCGGATAAAGAACGCGACGCCAATCGCCATGCACCTGAAGTACTGGAATTTATGGGACTCGAACCGGGCATGACCGCCTTGGACCTAATCGCTATTGGTGGCTGGTATACCGAAGTATTGTCCTACGCGGTTGGCGATAACGGCAAAGTGTATATGCAAAATTCCGAATCTCCGTTTGTTGAACGGAATATGCCAATCATAGAGGAACGCTTGACGAGGCTGAGCAATGTAGAACATTGGCTCCAGCCAGTGTCTGACATACCGGCGGGTTCTGTCGATTTCGTTATGACGGCCCTTAATTTCCACGATGTTTACAACCCTGACCCGGCCGCCGCCCAAGGCTTTCTCACTCAAATTGCTGGGGCCATGAAATCAGGTGGCATTCTTGCTGTCATCGATCATGAAGGTAGCTCTGGGGCAGATAATGAAACGCTACATCGAATAGCATTTGATGACGCGGTAAAGGCATTAGTCGCAGGCGGTCAATTTACTATCGTTGCGACTAGTGAGCTGCTTGCAAATCCAGCCGATGATCATAGCAAGGGGCCATTCGATCCTAGTTTGGAACGAAATACCGATAGATTTATGATCAAACTGGTCAAAATTTAACCGTTAGCCCTAAGTCACGCAAAAATGGGAGTCAGTTTTACTGCCTCCCATTTTTTTTTGATTAAGCCACTGTGCTAAAATCTGCGCCCTGCAAGCTAGCGTATAGGCTAGTTCCCTAATCCATTTGCTCCACTATTAAGCATACCGAGTCACTTTTGGAAGAAACTCAAGCTCGAAACCCGGTCAAAAAATTTATATCGGTATTCAAATACAGCGCAGTCGCTGTGCGGATTGTCTGGAACACTAGCCCCTCTTTGACAATCGTTATGGCCCTAACCACCTTGGTTGCTGGAATTCTCCCCGCTTCAATCGCATCTGTTGGGGGCATGTTTGTGGACGCCGTATCATCTGCGTTTCAAGCCTCGGCCTTAGACAATGAGACTGCTCGCGACAACGTGCTGCGGTTTGTGCTCATCGAGGCGGGGC
>JBLGBD010000158.1:0-6468 GCA_047617585.1 Pseudohongiellaceae bacterium
CACTGCAACCACGGCTCCCACTATAAATGACACCAGTACACCGGCAATAATTGAAATGCCACCAGCAACACCGGCCTTGCGTAATTCACTAAACTTCACACCGAACGCGGTTGCAACGATGGCAAAGTCTCGCAGCATGCCGCCACCCATGAGCCCGATTCCACCCAATAGCGCAAAGCTTGCCGCACCTTTTGGTCCACCGGTTGCTACACCACCTAGATAAGCGGCCAATAAGCCAAGAGCTATAGCGATGGCAGAGCCATGAATGCGGCCTTGGGTGAGCTTTTCGGCTAAAAAATAGGACACCCACATGATGGCGCCGACAGCGGCGAACGCGACTATAAGATTATTGCGAACGAAGACGGTTTCGATAATCTCCATTAGTGTTGACCTGAATCGGCAGGTGCCTTGGTTTGACCGACTTTGCTAAGCAAGGGCACTAGGGCAAAGCTGACCACTACCGCGGCGACCCCAGCTACTAAGGCGAGCAAGCCGCCACTGGTGGCAGCCACCACATTTTGCTGGGCTGCCATGGCTATAACGATGGGGATGTACATGGCGCTCCAAAACTGGATGCCGCTGGCAGCTGCGCCAGAGGTCATGGCTTTAAAAGTCTCGGAGTTACTGGCAAAAACCAGCAACAGCATGGCTATGCCAACGCCGCCAACATTGGCCTGAACCCCCAGCAACACCCCGAGAGTTTCACCAACAAGCATACCAACCACCAAACACACTGAAAGAAGAGCCACACCATAGACAAGCATTCGTTTTTTTCCTTTTTATCAATGATGGGCATGACTGCAAGCACCACCTAGGTGAGGTTCGATGATAAGACCTAGGGGTGGATTGTGCAATCAGGCTGCTTAGGGCTGAAAGTGGCGTCTTTATTGGTGTTTTCTCGAAAAATAGCGGCGTTGTGTAGTTCTTCAATTGACACCGCATGGGCCTTTATAGGTTAATTGGGGCCCGGTTCGAGGCGGCTAAGGCACATGGCCCTTAGTAAATTGGACTAGAATTTCAATACCCTATACATAAGAGCAATACAATGTTGAACAACTTAAAGACTACCCTATTAACGACACTCGCGGCACTGACCCTCTTTACAGGGGTTTTTGCTCAAGATGTAACGACTGAGATACTTGAAAACGCACAAGATTATTCAGATCGTTGGGTTACCTACGGTAAGAACTATGGTGCTTGGCGCTATATGCCAGACACTCAGATCAATCGCGATACCGTGGCTGATCTGCGCCCAGTGTGGATCAAACAGACCGGGGTGACCGGTGGCGCTTTCGAAGTGACGGCGCTGGTCAATGATGGCCGCATGTACCTGACCACGGCAAACAGCCATCTGATTGTGGTGGATCCAATCACAGGCGACGAGCTATGGCGTTATGATCATGTCTTCGAAAATGTTGATCTTTGCTGCGGCCCCCACAATCGCGGTGTTGGTCTGTACGAAGACAAAGTTTTCTACGGCACGCTTGATGCCCATTTATTAGCCTTCGATGCTGCCACCGGCATTCAGCTGTGGGACGCCGAAGTAGGCGATAATCGGGAATCTTTCTCGGTGACCGGCGCGCCTTTGGTTGTAAAAGACATGGTGTTGATCGGTGTTGGCGGTGGCGAATTTGGTATTCGCGGCTATGTCGACGCCTATGACGTAAACACCGGTGAACTCCGCTGGCGTTGGTATACAACCCCTGCCGAAGGTGAGCCTGGGAATGAAACATGGGCTGGTGATTCTTGGAAAACTGGCGGTGGCCCTACTTGGGTGACAGGTACCTATGATCCTGAAACCAACCTTGTGTTTTGGGGCACAGGAAACCCTTGGCCAGACATTAACAACAACGTGCGTGCTGGCGACAATTTGTTTACCAACTCTGTGGTTGCTTTGAACGCCGATAGCGGCGAAATGGAATGGTTTTTCCAAACCTCGCCACGCGATGAGTTTGATCATGACTCAACATCGGAGCCAATGATCATTGAAGAAATGTTCGAAGGCCAAATGCGCAAGATGATTGTGCAGGTTTCTCGCAATGGTCACGTGTATGCTTTAGACCGTTACACCGGCGAGTTTTTATACGCCGGCGAATACACTAAAGTTAACTGGGCGGAGCGCGATGAGTCCGGCAAACCAGTACTGAAAGAGTCTATGTATGAGCCTGCCGATACGGTCGTTTTTCCTGGCCTTTACGGCGGTAAAAACTGGCCACCGGCGTCTTACAGCCCAGATACCAACATGCTCTATATTCCAACCACTGAATGGGGCACAACGTTCATTAGACGAGAAGGCGAAGGCCGACCAGGCTCGATGGACTTAGGCGGGATTCCTCGGTTTGAACCTACCGGTACTGGTTATGTAGTGGCCTTCAACATGCGCACCGGCAATATCGATTGGCAGGTGGAAATGCCTGGCAACTTTAATTGGGCGGGCACCTTGGCCACTGGTGGAGGCCTAGTCTTCGCTGGCGCACCCGATGGTTATCTCTATGCGCTGAACGACCAAACCGGCGAGATTTTGTGGAAGTTCCAAACCGGCAGCGGATTGTATGCGCCACCGACAAGCTTCACTATCGATGGTAAGCAGTATATTGGTATTGCCTCAGGTACCCGCAACCCCACCAGCCGTGAAGGTGTTGCAACTGGCATCTCGCCCGGTAACTACATTTTATTCAGTCTTTAACATTTATAGGTTATTAGTAGTATGAATAACAAACTGAACGTTCTTGCCCTTGCGGCGCTGGCCGCATTGGGAATATCAAACACCACTTCCGCTGGTGTAGGCGAGGGCGGCGAGCTTTTCGATGCCTACTGTTCGGTGTGTCACGGTGGGCTTGGTGAAGGCCAGGCTATGGGAAAAGCATTAACTGATAGCGTGGCCAACCGTTTGTCCGACAAAGAGCTTTTGCTTGTCATTAGCGATGGCCGAACCGGCACGGGCATGGCGGCGTGGAAGGACGCCTTTTCTGAAGTAGAAATCTTTGATATTGCAGGCTATGTGCGCACGCTGCAGGGCAAACCTGGCTTAAGTTTAGGGGATGAAGAGGCTGGAGTTAGTAATGACCCAACGGTTGTTGCGGGCGAGAATTTGTTTAACAACAAAGCGGGCTGTGTCACGTGCCACTCTTACAAAGAAAACGGTGGCAGCATCGGTCCTAAGTTGGATGGCGTGGCAGCAAGATTATCCGACAGTGGCCTGATACAGGCGCTGCAAGATCCATCAGCAACAATAGTCGATGGTTTTGGGGCCAAACTAGTCACGCAAAATGACGGTACAGTAATTCAGGGGCGATTTCGCAACGACTCAGAATTAGCAGTGCAGCTGCAAAGCGCGGACGGCCGCCGCTGGGTGACTTATTTTAAAGACAGAGTGACCTCAGTTGAAGACGCCGCCGAATCGTTAATGCCCACTGTGTTCACAACGCTCGAGCGTAAAGAGCAAGATCAAATTGTGGCGTTTTTAAAATCGCTTTAATGACGCTTCATTCAATTTAAGGAGTTCTGTATGAGAAAAATTAACACGTTAGTTTTGTCAGTATGGGCGTTGGCTGTAAGTGTAGCCTATGCCGGAGATGAGTTTTCAGCAGACAAAGCGTTTGGCGCAGAAATGCCCGCCAGCGGCGAAGCGATTACTCTTAAGCAAGCGATCAACCAAATAGATGGCGCTGATCAGCCTATGGTCAAAATTCAAGGTCAGATCACCGAAGTATGCCAAGCCAAAGGTTGCTGGATGATTCTAGTTGATGGCGATACGTATGCCCGTGTGACATTCGAGGACTATGGCTTTTTTGTGCCAATCGAAACTTCCATGCAGCGTTCGGTTGTCTATGGGATATTGACCGAGACCGTATTAACTGGCGCTCAGGCTGATCACTATGCCCAAGACGCTGGTAGTCAATCCACTCTAGCCCTTGAAGGTGAAGTAAAAGAGTATTCAATTGTTGCTAGAGCTGTGCAATTGGAGAACCACATCTAAGATTCAGGCGCTTAGTCTAGCCTCAATCTGAAATAAGCAGTATAAAGGGAAGACAGGTGTCTTCCCTTTTTTATGCCTGCTAAAAAATAAAAAATAAAAAACACTAGGAGCACAAGATGGAATTAGATTCAGCCGCATTGAGCGCATTTGCCATAACCTATGGTATTAAATTCCTTTCTGCTTTAGCAACGTTGGTAATCGGCCTATACATCGTCAAGGTGATTATCGGTGTTCTCAGCAAGATGATGGACCGCAGCAATACGGACCCATCGCTACGCAGCTTTCTTGGCAGTTTAGCCTCAATTCTATTGAAGGTGATGGTCTATATCACAGCGCTGGGTATGCTGGGCGTAGAAATGACCTCATTCGTGGCTATTATTGGTGCAGCAGGCTTGGCTGTTGGTTTGGCCTTGTCAGGCACCCTGCAGAATTTTGCTGGTGGTGTCATGATTCTAGTGTTCAAGCCCTACAAAGTAGGCGATGTGATTGAAGCCCAGGGTTATGTTGGTGCTGTTAAGGAGATTCAGATCTTTGTGACTATCTTAACTACCCCGGACAACAAAACGGTGTTGATCCCAAATGGCCCGCTGGCCACCGGTGCATTGATTAACTTTTCCACCCAAGCAACTCGACGAGTGGATTGGACCTTCGGTATTGCCTATGGCGATGATATTGACAAGGCCTATGGGGCAATTAAAAAATTAATTGATGCTGACGAGCGAATATTGAAAGACCCAGAGCCGTTCATGGCGTTGTCAGCCTTGGCAGATAGCTCCGTGAATATCGTGGTTCGTTGCTGGGTAAACGCACCAGATTACTGGGGTGTGTTTTTCAAAATGAACGAGCAGGTGTATCGAACCTTTGGTGACGAAGGCTTAAGCATCCCATTCCCGCAAATGGATGTGCACGTGCACAAAGACAGCTAAGACTGAATCCGCTTTAAAATAGGATAAAGTTGATTGCCATAAAAATGGCAAGACCTACTGCTAGCAGTGCTGAGTAAGTGACCGTCGCGGTGATAAACTTCAGCGCTGTTAGCAGATATCCTCCTGAATAGAACCGCTTCATACTCAAAAACAGATAGGCCACCACCCAGATATTCATAGCGATGGAGAGCAGGCCTGCTGGCCAATTTATGATCCAAACGGAAGAGGATTCGGCGGCCCCTAGCGGAAAGCTAATTAAAGCCACCAATACCAAGAACGTATGGTTGTGCAAGGTAAGAATAAAATGCTCTACATAAAAGTGTTTAGACCGTATGTAGAGGATTTTCTGGATGACAGCCATTAGCGGCATCATCAGCAATAGAAACGCCGTAATGTATTCTAAGGAATCAGAAATGAACTCGGACGGGTCTTCTCGTATCCGCCGGTAGTTGGTTTCGGTTTGGGAAATTATAAAATTTATGAGCCGGCTGTTAGCATCCGCGCTGATAAGCGGCAAAACAAGCTCAGTGATAACTGCCTCAATTTCCTGCAGATCAGAAGCGATCTCTTCATCGTCCGTAGCACCACTTGGGGTGGCATCCCCATCGGTAGCATCACCTACCGATGGGGACGTTTGGCTGTCTCCAACGCCAATCGGTGAAGCTGCAGCGGCTGTTTCTAGATTGGCGACAGAAGTGTCTAGGCCGTCAATAAAGTTATTGAAGGAAATAGAGAAAAACAGCAGGATGCTGAGGATTAAAAACAGGCGTAAAGGGGGCGTATAACTTGCTCGCCGGCCCTCGACATATTCCTTTGACAGGAATCCTGGGCGCGCGAATAAAAACAATACCGTGCGGTAGGCGCGGCCATCAAGCTCGAAAATAACATCCACCAGCTCTTTAAGCAGGTTTAGCAGTGGCCTCTTAACGTCTTTATCTGGCTGGCCGCAAGCCGAGCAGAAATCACCTTGTAGCGGGCAGCGGCAGTTGCTGCACAAGCGCGGGGGCGATAGGGGTGGCTCGGTCATAGCTTTAACGTCTGCAAGGTTCTAAGTACTGTAAGAGGTAAAGTACCTGAAAAAGTTACAAAGTAGTATGGCTAGAGGAAGAGGTTTTGTAAGTGAGGTTCCCAACCCTCTACAAAGGGGGTGTAGGCCTGTAGAGGGTGGGAGTCTCAAGGAGCACCCAGAAACAGAATGAGGTGCGTAATGGCTGTGCTCTGGGTGTTTAGACACAAGACAACATAAATGGCTTATGCTGTATTGCGAGAAGGAAGATACCACTATATATAGTGAATCTCAAGAGATAGCTGTGAAAATAGTAGTGCCAAAGTTAGCCTTTTTAGGCGTAGCAGCCACGACTCAGCGCTGGGCGCGAACGCACACACGATAGTAAAGCAATTGCTTTATTAATCGACTGCTTTATGACTCGCTTAACTGTTGATTTAGCTCAAATTACCGAAATCACGGCTGTGGTTTCATGAGCTTCAACCTGATACCAACGCTAGTGAAGTGGCCGCCATATCGGGTTGATGAAGTTATGTGAGTAACTTCTTTCTCGATGA
>JBLGBD010000159.1:0-6436 GCA_047617585.1 Pseudohongiellaceae bacterium
GGTTTAACCCTCGCTGCCCAAACGCAGCTGAGGTCATGGTGTCTATTCCAACTTGTGTCAGCTTATTAATCCCATGCCACTCATTGGCGGCGCTGACGATGGGCTTTTTCAGAGTCACCAAATTCTTAATTATTTCTGCCCAACCAACACCGAGATGTATCTTGGCAAAATAAGACTTACCCTCAAAATCAAATCTGAAGGTTCTGCGCGACTTCACCTGTCTAAAGACCTCGCCTTCTAACTCACTCACTTTGGCGAAAGGATCAGCACCCTGCCATGCTCGCGCAAATACTGGGGAGAGTGTCAGTTTCATAAAGCCTCTGCGCGCTCTGCGTTCGAAAAAGATTCTATGTGATCCGCGGTAAAATTCGCCATGGAGTACAGATCTTCGTCGTGGCCGTATTGTAAGCCATTGGCAGACCAGCTTGACTGGTGTAGTTGTTCTAGCATGTGCTTGAGTCTGACATTCAAATCTTGCTGACTAAAAGGAGAAGAGCAAACCTCCCCCGAAGCGGCTCTTTCAATATGAAACGCGTACCCGCAGCTCGCGGTCGTAAGAACCGGTAGGCCTGCTATAGTAGCTTCCAACAGAACATAACCCGCACTTTCGCTATAAGCAGGATGGAGCAATAGATCCGCTGCCTGAAGAATCTGCGGAACGTCATCACGCCCTAGCCAAATAGTAACCTTGTCACTAATGCCCAGTTGCTTTGATAGTCTTACAAATTTGTTAGCGCGATCCTCACCTATTAATAAATAGTGACAATTGGACTTTAAAATTTGATTGAGCGAGCCTATGGCTTTTAAAGATCGGTCAACTCCTTTTACTTTAAAGCCAGAACCTAGCTGCAGGATTAGTTGGGTATCATCCTTTAGATTCAGCGCGTCGCGTATGTGCTGACCGCGCTTGCGATCTCTCACTAGTACTTTGCGGTCTTCAGATATTCCGGCAGGCAGTAAATGCAGCCGCGATTGACAGCCGGGATAGCAGTGTTCAAAGTCGTCTCGCTGTTGAGGAGTCAAAACTAGAACTTGAGTTTTACTCAATGGACCGAATACGCTCAGCTCGTAATCTCTAAAGTGCCTATAACGGGATGTGTATTTATAATATGCCCCACGCTGGGTTCTCGCTTTCGTTAAGAAACAAGGATCCGCAGCGAAATATATATCGAGCCCTGGCATTTTATTGAAACCGATAATAGGCCCATCTGTCTTACTCACCAAATTAGACTGTATCCATTGGGTAAAATTTCTGTATCTACTTAATCGACTATACCCCCGCTTTGGTACCTCAATGATATTCATACCTCTGGGCACTTCACCTGTCCAACTCATCGTATAAACGTCAACCGAGTGGCCCCGAGCTAGAATTTCACTGGAAATGCGCAAGAAATCTCGTTGTTGGCCACCGTAAGGAAAGTAGTTGTAGATAAGAAAGCTGAAAGTCATGGCGACTATTTTTCTAGTAAAAGTTTTTCAAACGCAAGCCACACATACTCAGGCTTGTGGGATGAAAAACACGCCGGAGTGACGCTAAAAGGCTGGTCCTCAAATTCATCTGTGATACCCGGGCCGTTGTAAGTGCAAACCTTCTTTACACAAGGCGCGCAATTCAAATTGGAGTTTAGATGTAGTTGCTTATGGCCAAATGTACCAGACAGACTTGGGTTAGTCGGGCCATACAGCGAAACTGTCGGTTTTGCCAGCGCCGCAGCTAAGTGCCCTAAACCTGTATCGACTGCAATAACTCCTGTAGAGCGATGAATCTGAGCGGCCAGTTCAGACAAAGATTGACGGTCGAGCACTATAGCGTGCTTGTTATTCAAAGCGATGAATTGGGCCCGCAGTTTTTCTTTTTCACTACCCCAAGGTAGAAGTATTTCGTAGCCGGCCTCACCTGCAATATGTGCTAGGTGACGCCAATAATGTTCAGGCCAGTGTTTAGTATTCCAAGTGGTACCGTGGAGAAAGACGACACGTTTCTTATTGTCAGCCTCAAGTGCGGTATTTATAAGATTAACGTCTATCCCATAGTCAACTAACTTCGGATCATAGCTATACTTTAGTGCTCTTGAAAAAAGCTGCCTGACACGATCCACAGCATGCTCGGTCCATGGCACTGAATACACTTTGTTGTAAAACATGGTCGCCATAGGCTCGCGGATGGTTCTATCACTTAAGCCAATGGTGAGCCCTTTCGAAAGCCTGCTAATGATGCCGCTCTTAATTAAACCTTGAGCATCTATCACCAGATCATAGTGCTCATCCTGCAGCTGCTTTTTGAAAGCGCGAAATTCATGATTCAAATAGGTCTTTACAATGTTCTTGCGCCACCGTCTTATAGCAACGGGAATCACATTTTCAACGGCTGGGTGCCAACTCGGCACTTCGACAAAATTCTCCTCAACTACCCAATCGAAAGTCACATCCTTGCGTGCTCGATGGGCATCGGTGACGGCGGGTAATGTATGGATTATGTCTCCTAACGAAGAGACCTTGACTATAAGTACGCGCAAACGGTGACATCCTTTCCTTGATTTTTCATTGTAGCTTTTCTCCTAACAGCGCAGCTATCGAACTTACTGCCGTCGAAGGTAGTATTTCTTTTAAACAGCGTAAATGACCCAGCGGACATTGCCGTTGAAAGCACGGCCGACATTCAATGTCAGTTGTAAGTAGCGTCACTTTATCTGCCAATGGTGGCGTAAAATCTGGTGATGTAGAACCAAATATCGCGACTATAGGTAAATCCAGTGCGGCGGCTATATGCATTAATCCTGAGTCATTGCTTACACAAACCTTGGCCAGTGAAAGTAAATCTATAGCTTGGGCCAGATTGGTTCGACCCGCCAGGTTTTGCAACCCCCCGCGATAGTCAGACGAAATACCGGATTCGATCTGAGCGGCAATTTCTTGGTCATTAGCGGACCCAAAAAGCCATACTTCAAAGCCGTGCTTAATCAGCTCATTGCTCAACTGCGCGTAGTACTGCGCTGGCCACTGCTTGGCTTCGCCAAATTCCGCGCCTGGGCAAATAGCGACAACCTTTGCATTTGGATTGAGATCCAGGCACGCAAGACTCAGCGCCACATTCTCTTCATCAACAGCCAACCGCGGCCTTGGTGGAAACTCATTACGTGCAGCATTAGCAGGAACCCCGAGGGCTGCGAATCTCTCAACCATTTTTGGAAATTTGGTTTTATCCAATACTCGACAATCGTTGAGTAGCGGTATTCGCCACTCGCCCCGCCACCCGATTCGCCTGGGTACATTGGCAAAATAAGGCAGCAGTGCAGACTTAAATGAATTTGGCAGTACAATAGATGAAGTAAAGCCTTGCTCCCGCAGTGATTTTCCAAGGCGTCGACGTCGACCTAAGGCTAACTCACCGTGGCTGAAATCAGTGGCAAAATGCGAGTCTACCTGTGGCATTCGGTCCAAAATCGGTAGTGTCCACTGGGGTGCGGTGACGGTTATTTCACTGTCTGGGTAAGTTTGTTTCAGTAAGATAAACAAAGACTGCGCCATCACCATATCGCCTACCCATGCCGGCCCTACGATGAGGAATTTTTCCTTCTTATTTTGAGTCATTCACTGCTCTATAGGCGTTGTATTCTGCGCGCTATTTATAGGCTGAAACTAAGGTTCATTGCTATCTATTTTCTGGCGTAACGCGAAGAATCTCTTCGATAGTCGTGGTGCCGGCAGCTACTTTCTGTGCTCCGCTTAATCGGAGACTCATCATACCTTCTTTGTAGGCCTGCCTTCTTAGTTCAGGCAGATCAGCTTTGTCATCGGCAAACTTTTGCAGAGTCTCAGAAAATGGCATCACTTCATAGATGCCTTCCCGGCCTCTAAAGCCAGTTTGTCGACACTCTAAACAGCCAATTGATTCGCAGGCATTGGCTGGAATTTTCACTTTCCAAGGTAAAGTTGCTGACTCCCAAACATCTTTTTTTACTTCAGTGGGCTTTTTGCAATGGGGGCAGAGTACTCGAACCAAACGCTGGGCCATGATGCCAATTACAGTGGCTTTAATTAAGTACGACGGGACTCCCAGCTCAAGCAAACGAGTTATCGCGGAAGGAGCGTCGTTAGTGTGAAGAGTGGTAAATACTAAATGCCCAGTCAAAGCTGCTTGGATAGCCATTTCTGCGGTGGGCAAATCACGCACCTCTCCAATCATAATAATGTCTGGATCTTGTCGCAGAAGTGCTTTGACGCCGTCGGCGAAATTGAGATCAATATTTTCCTGCACCTGCATTTGATTGAAGCTATCTTCGACCATCTCAATTGGGTCTTCGATAGTGCAGACATTGACCTCCTCTGTAGCCAACATTTTCAGCGTGGAATAAAGGGTAGTAGTCTTACCGCTTCCAGTTGGCCCAGTAATAATCACTATGCCGTGATTGTTTTGAATAATGTTGTGCCAGCGTTTAGAGTCATCAAAGGCTAAGCCTAGTTCCGAAAATGGCTTAAGTAAAACTTCAGGATCAAAAATCCTCATCACCAACTTTTCGCCAAACGCAGTGGGTAATGTGGATAAACGTAATTCAACTTCGCTGCCATTTGGGCTTTTAGTTTTAATCCTGCCGTCTTGTGGTTTGCGCTTTTCTGCAACATTCATTCGGCCAAGAATTTTTAACCGACTGGTTACTGGATTAAGAACCTGCATCGGCAGCGAGTAGACTGTATACAAAACCCCATCGATGCGGAATCTAATATTACCTTCTTCACGCCTTGGTTCTATATGAATATCTGATGCTCTCTGTTCGAACGCGTAGCCGAGTAGCCAATCCACAACCTTGACTATATGCTGATCATTTGCTTCTGGGTCTTTAATATTACCCAGCTCCATCATCTGCTCTAGATTTCCAATGCCCTTTTTCGTTGGCACGCCAGTCGCCGACGCGCCACGAATCGAGCTAGAGAGGCCGTAGAATTCCGTCGTTAGACGTTGAATTTCCAATGGGTTCGCAACAACGCGTTTTATTTGTTTTTGTGAGGTGTGGGCAAGATCATTTTCCCACGTGTTTAAATAGGGCTCTGAACTAGCCACAGTGACCTGAAATGCGTTTACCTCTACCGCTAGAATTTTGTGCCGTTTAGCAAATGCATGTGACATAACCTGAGTCATTGCGGCTGCATCAATTTTGAGAGGGTCGATCCGGCAATAGTCTTGACCGCTTTGCTTGCTAAGCTCCATAGTGAGCGCCTCAATATCCAGAGGCCGGCCTTGTCTCATGCGGTCGTCAAGTTTTAGATCTGCTAAATAATGCAGGATATGATGGTCACGTTCATCAGCTGCACGACGCTTGGTCACGACATAATCAAGGTCTTCTTGATTAATTCGGCCCGCAACGAACAGCCCATTTAGGTAGCCTTTTAGCTCTAACGGGGTGTTAGTTTTCTGAATACTTTTCGGTATGTTTTTAGCTACAGCCATCAACGTAATCCCAACAAAGACAATGCGTCACCTTTCTATCAAGAAGTAAGTAAGGTGACAGTAGCTCAGTTTAACCTTGCCTAAGGCAAAAACAAACCTTAGCAAAGCCTATAGGGAGCGCCAGCGCAGATAGCTGGCGTAGGATAGGGTATTTTGTTCGTGCGGGCAGCCCCTGCAGAGCCTATTCGACCAATTTGACCCATTCGCCTGCTTTTGGCTTGCCACTTGGGTAGTAGCCGTTTAACAGGCGCAGGGTTTCTTCAGGGTAATTGGCAATCCTGCTTTCTTTAGCGACTATAGAGAAGTCAAAGAATTCGCTTGCCTGAACGTATTTAAGCCTAGCTTCAGTGCCTGTGACAGTCTCATCTTGCTGAATTGCACGAAATGTCCGGATGGATGAAACAAGCAACTGGTCAATATCGTCCACCGCGTTACTATCGGAAATTTGGCCACGGAAAACGAATGCGCGGGGGCCATAATAGATAACAGCGACGCGCTCCATATTGCCATTGGAAGATTGAACCAAGCCGGTATGGCCAATCAGTCGATATTGCTCCAATGACTCGGATTTTTGCAAATCAGTAATGCCCAGGCTCTCGCGGATAAATTCTTGCGGGGAGATATTCTCTTGCAGCCGCTGGGTCTCGATTCTCATATCGCCCATCCCTGGCTGTTCTGCTGTGACAGTGGTTGTGGTCTCTGTGATCTGCCATTCCGGGGGAAACAGCACTGTGTAACGCAGCAAATTTTGGTAGTAACGGTTTCTCGTATCCGCGGTTTGGGATGCGCGGCTAGCACCTAAAATCAAACCATCTATACTTTTACGGAACTCACTATTGTCGGTTTCAGTGATCGTTGTATCACCCAATGCTGCAACCGAGGCAATAGCCTCCTGCAAACGGGTATCGTTACGAGGGTGACTTGCGAATAAGCCATGGTAACCGCCCGAGCCATTGTTGATTTGTTTGCTAAAGTCTTCTTGGTTCTTCA
>JBLGBD010000160.1:0-6207 GCA_047617585.1 Pseudohongiellaceae bacterium
GAAATAATGGCCGTGATCTTTATTTGGCTTATCATGAAGGAAATGGTGGATATCAACAGGGGTCTTACCGTGGAAAACAATGGCTGCTCGATGCAGCTGCTCAAGTCCAAGCGAACGCCAATCAATTTGAATCGCAGTTGGCACAATGTCGGCGCGAATTAGACAAAGGGTGGTTCGCCCGCTTGATTTCCTGAAAATTTTAACGCGAGTGTATTGAAAAAATGTTGAGTAGTAGACTATGAGTTGGTTTGGAAAAATACTTGGTGGTACCTTCGGTTTTATGATGGGAGGGCCACTAGGTGCGTTGATGGGAGTTGCTCTAGGCAATTATTTTGATGGTGGTCTAGAGAATGTAAGCCGCAATGGTGGTTTAGGCATCGGCGCAACGGAGAGAGTCCAATCGGTATTTTTTACAGTCACGTTTTCTGTAATGGGTTATGT
Organism: Pseudohongiellaceae bacterium; assembly: GCA_047617585.1. Classification (GTDB taxonomy): domain Bacteria; phylum Pseudomonadota; class Gammaproteobacteria; order Pseudomonadales; family Pseudohongiellaceae; genus UBA9145. Next base: position 442 of record JBLGBD010000160.1, read on the forward strand.
TGCTAAGTCCGACGGCAAGGTGACTAAAGATGAAATAGCCTTAGCTGAGCAGGTCATGGATCAAATGCAGCTGTCAGCTGCCCAGCGCAAAATTGCGATGACTTTGTTCAATGAGGGTAAAAAGCCAGGCTTTCAAATTCATGCGGTACTCCAGCAGTTTAAACAAGAACTGTCTCGCAGAAGCACTCTGGTCCAAATGTTTTTGGAAATCATTTCCGCCGTCGCTCTTTCAGATGGCAGGTTGGACACTAAAGAGCAAAAAATTCTCGAACAGATCGCGACTGATCTAGGGTACAGTCTGGCGGAATTTAATGAGCTGCTAGGAAGGGTTTCAGGGCAAGCACATTTCTCTGGGCAAGTATCGAGCGCTGATAAGCTTGCTGCTGCGTATGAGTTGTTGGGAGTGAAATCAGACGTTGATGCTGCCGAGTTAAAGAAGGCCTATCGTCGGCAAATGAATCAGCATCACCCAGATAAATTAGTTGCCAAAGGTTTGCCTGAAGAAATGATGGACATCGCGACGAAGAAAACACAGGATATAAAATCTGCGTACGAGCTTATCAAAACTCACAGTTAATCACCGCGGGCTATCCAATCTGCTAGTGGCTGTTGGTGTTACCAATGACTTTAGTATGGATGTTTAGGTTTACCACATAGGCAAGCTGAGCAAGCGAAGTGTGCAGCTGCTGAGCGAGCGCGGTTGAGATACTAGGTTGAGTCAGCCTTAGGTCGATATTTACACCATTTGTTTGGTGGCTTAAATCCACAGACTCGATAGCTTCTTCAGGCGACAGCTCGGACCACTGCTGTTTAATTTCAGCAACTATCTGGGCATCGTTTGGTATCTCATTGCCGAGAGCTTAAGGGATCGTTAATGGCACTTCGTGCACAGGGTCTATATGCACTAAGACATCATTGATATCACTGAAGCGGCCGCGCAATGATTTACTGACCTCTTCGCCAATTTGGTGCCCTCTGGATACTGAAATCGTAGGGTCCACTAACAGGCTAACCTCTAAAATTATGTTTCCGCCAGATTGGCGAGACCTGATGCCCGAAATGCCTTTTATCTCGTTTGACTCGTGAATGGTCTGTTCAATCTGGATACGCCGCTGCTGTGGGACGGCGGTATCGACTAACTCTTTTAGGGCTTCAGTACACAGCCCCCAGCCAATTTTGGCGATTATCAATGCAACCACCAGCGCAGCGACTAAATCCATCCAGTAATAGCCCAGCATGGCCCCAGACACACCTGCAAGCACCGCAATCGACGAAAACGCATCGCTGCGGCTATGCCAGGCATTGGCTTTGAGTAAGCTGGAGTTTAATTTGTTTGCAACAGCGAGGGTGTAGCGAAAAATCCATTCTTTCAAGCCAATCGATGCTAGAGCTATCAAAAGTGCAGGTGTTTCGGGGGCTGAGCTGATAGTGCCATCTAGCAGACGACCAAAGCCATCAAAAACGATGATTCCAGCGGTGGTAAAGAACAAAACTCCCATGCCAACAGTGCCAATGGTTTCGAATCGGCCATGGCCCCATGGGTGTTCCGCATCTGGCTCGGAGCGGCCAATTCTAGCAAGGATGAGTACGAATACGTCTGAGAAAGCATCTGTAAGTGAGTGTATTCCATCGGTGACCAGCGCAAATGAATTGCTTAAAACTCCGCCAACGATTTTGCCAACACCCAGTAAAATGTCTAACGCCATGCCGATGAGCGTGACTTTGGTGGCTTCGTGCATAGGCTGAGAGGCTGAAAAGGCTACCATCATGGTGTTGTCTAAGTAGGGCTAGGGCTGATTGATGGCCCAAAAAGAAAAGAGCCCAGTAGTTGTCACTACCGGGCTCAATATACTATCAAGGGAGAGATAAATGAAACAAAACCCACAATTTTGCAAACCATTTACCTACACTTATTCAGACCCTGCGGTTTTTAAAAAGTTCCGAAATATTTTACTCACTTTCTTAGAATAGTTTTGACATTAATTTAAGCCGCTAATCTATTGTTTAAATTACAAATCTATTCTTTCTATGCCCATGCTGGCCAACCTGTCAGCTGACTCAGGGTTGCTAATAACACCAATGCTGGCGGCGTTGGGATCGAAATAGGTGGCTACAGCGTTGCGTAAATCTTCCATGGTGGTATCTAACGCCCGCTGTCGAAAGCGCTTTCTCAAATCTAAATCTCGGCTAAACAGATGATTATAATAGGCCTGTTTAGCTTCTCCAGCTGGGGAGCTTGGTTTATCTAAGCTGGCAATTACCCCTAGAATGGCCTCTTCAAGCTGATGGTCCCCGTGATTACCAGACACCACCCAATCTAGGGACTTATCGAAATCGTCTAGGGTTTCTTCTAGGCGCGGATCCCTGTAGGAAAAGAACCTGAAAGACGCTGAGTTGGTATCTTGGCTAGCGCCACCGCCATAGGCGCCGCCCTGCTCACGAATTGTTTTGTGGAGGAAGCCATTGCGCAGAAAGCCTGCCAACACGCTTAGCACCGCGTTGTCTTCATGGGATGAGGGTACGGTAGGGTAGGCTTTAGCGCAAAAGCTTACCTGGGTTGAGGTTGTCCAGACTTGCCGAACAATATGTCTTGCAAATGGCAGGCTCAGTTTAGACGACTGCTTGGTCTTCTCAGACCCAGCCCAAGCAGCTTCAATATGCGATTTCATTGCAGGTAGCGAGGCGTCTTCGGCTATCAGCATGAATTCCCTAGGAGCACTCAGCACGGCGTCGTGCAACTTGGCAAAATCGCCTAACAAAGATTGTCTCGAGCTTTCATCACTCATCGTGTCACGCAGCTTTTTCAAGTGTTGGATGCCGGCTAGACCACCTGCATGGTGAGACAGCTTAGCGGTTGGGCTCATTCCGCTAGAGGCAAGGGTCATAGCTAGACTATGACCTTGACCGGTTATACTGCTTTCTTTGCGGGCTGCTATTTGCTCTATGAGTTCCGCTAGACGCTGTGTTTCGTCGAACCTGACGTCGGTCATAGACTGTTTAAGCAGCTCGGTCATCTGCTTGTGGTTGGCAGACAAGCACTTAGACGAATAGGTGAGTAAGCCTTTGACTTTGTTGATGTCGTCGATTGAGCCTCTAATGCTGCTGAAGCAGTTGACTCCACCACTCACTTGGGCAGCCCAAGTTTGAACTTGGGAGTAATCTTTAGCACCGACACCAAGCTCAGTAACGCAGGTTGTATACAAGGGGAGGGTGTTAACCAAGTGCTCTTCAAGCGCCGGTAACTGAATTACAACTTGTTGGTAACTAAGCCCATTAGTTCCTTGGGCATAAGAGCTGAGTTTTGACCCATTTGGCAACAAGGCTTCGCTGCGCTGTGGCTCACTAATGGTTTTAGGTACGTCAGATAAGTCGACCTTTGGCAGAATTTCTGGGTTATCTACTACTTCTTGACGGGCTGCCAGCGCCAGAGATTTTTCAACAATAACACTCGCCTCAACTGACGATAGTGATTGCTTGATGGCTTTGAGTTTCGCAATTTCAGCCTCGACCTTTTTGTTCGCAAGTTCAGTATCTGGCGATAAAGTCAGGGTTAAGCGGTGCTGATTGTTGAGAATCAGCGAGCGAATCAAGTTAGGAATAAACTCAGGTCTGAGCACCTGCTCGCGCAGTTTTTCCAATACAGGGTCAATGTTGAGCAGGTTAATAGGATCGCCGCGATGCATGGCAGTCGATAAGCCAGTCAGAATGAGCTGCAGGCCATAAGGGTAGCTGTCCCCAGAGATTTCTCGCTGATTAAGCTCGAGCTGGTGCAGTGCTGCTTCAACTTGTTCTGGATCGACACCGTTGTTTGCAATTTCTTCAAGAGTGCTCAATACGAGGCTTTCTACGGCTTCTGTAGAACCTTCGGCACAGCCTTCAAGACCAGCCATAAAGCTCATTTCCCGATTGGAGTCTTCAAGCCCGCACATCGGCGATGGCGCGCTGCCCAAGTCAGTGGTTTCCAGCACTTTTAGAAGGGGGCTGGCACTATTGTCTAACAAAACACTCGAAAGTAGCTGAGCCTTGAATAACTCTTCAAGGTCGGTACTGTGACCTAATAGCCAGCCAATGACGACATGGTGCTTATTGGTTTCAGATTGTTCAGCCGCATAGGTTTCTTCAACTTTGATAGGAGCTGAGTATCTTTTCTCATCCGTCACAGCGATATGTACATCAAGCTTAGAAAATTGCTTCAAAGCTAAGTCTTCAAAGTAGTGATGGTGTTCGACAGCAGGAATGTCGCCAAAGGTCATAAAAACTGAATTGCTTGGGTGGTAGTGACTTTTATAGAAAGACACAAGGTCCTCATAAGCGAGCTTCGGGATATCTTCGGGTTCGCCACCACTGTTATAGTGGTATGTCGAGGTAGGGAACAAGTGCTTACTCAAGGTATGCCAAAGCACGCTATTGGTTGAGCTCATTGCTCCTTTCATTTCGTTAAACACAACGCCTTTGTACTGCAGTTCGCTGTCGGGGTTTTCCATTTCGGTAAATTCTAGCCGGTGACCTTCTTGGGCGAAATCTAGCTCATGCAGCCGGGAAAAGAATGCAGCATCTAGATACACATCGAGTAGATTGTTAAAGTCTTTTTTGTTTTTGCTAGCAAACGGATACGCGGTCCAATCACTGCTAGTAAAAGCGTTCATAAACGTATTAAGTGAACGTCGAATCATCATAAAAAACGGGTCGCGGACAGGGTATCTCTTGCTGCCGCAAAGCGCTGTATGTTCCAAAATATGGGCAACCCCAGTTGAATCCATGGGCACTGTCCTAAACGCGACTATAAAAACGTTTTCTGTATTCTCGCTAGCAAGGTGGTAGTGCATCGCACCAGTGACTTTATGCTGATACTCCTCCATGACGATGTTCAGAGACGGTATTGATTCGCTGCGTAGCCATTGAAAGGCAGGGTGGACCTGGCTGGGTTTGGTGGTTTGGCTAGCATTTGTTGATGAGGTTACTGCTGATTCAGACATTAATTAGTAATTCTCTTCTGACGCTATGTGAGCGATGAATTCAAGGGTTGATTGAGTCGCTTAGGTTCTCGATTGCCGAGTCGGGGCGTTCCAAGGTTAATCGACCTAGTTTACCCGAGCGATAGTCATTTAGTAATATATCAGAGGCTTTGTGCCAATCAACTTGGGCCCGCTTTTTGTTGCCCGCCCTATGATAGCCAATAAATTCAAGCAGTGCCTCTGCTGAAGCTATATCTTCGCCTATTTCATAGCGTTCAATTAACCGCTCGCGGAAATTTGCCAAAAGGATTTCCGCTGCAAACCAGCCAACATCCTCTATTTCTACCGCCGTGTTTCTAATTGAGCCGATCATGGCTAGTTTGTAGGCACCGTCTTGGTCTTCTAGTTTCGGCCAAAGCATGCCTGGGGTGTCGATCAGGTAGAAGGTATCATCCAGCTTAATCCGCTGTTGGCGTTGGGTAACAGCGGGCTCATTGCCAGTTTTCGCAAGTTTTCGACCGGAAAGGGTATTCAAGAGGGTTGATTTACCGACATTAGGAATGCCAGTAATAAGAATCTGAACCTTTTTGTCCTTTGGATTTGTCCCCAAGCGTAGCAAAGAGGAAACTGCATGAATGATCTGGCTAGCCTGTAATGGCGCATCTAAGGAGTTTGTAAGGCAGGTATTGTGTGCATTTGAGTTGACGAAGCTGCGCCATAGCTCGGTAGTTTGGGGGTCAGCAAGGTCGGCTTTGCTTAGCACTACAACCTTGGCCAAGCTGGCTGTTACGGTTTCTAGCAGCGGGTTTGA
>JBLGBD010000161.1:0-6167 GCA_047617585.1 Pseudohongiellaceae bacterium
GCCTGCCAAATACCGCTGAGATCTGGCTTGCCTGATGGAGTGCGACTAATCTCACCACTTTGAGCGATTGCCTGAATTGAAAACAAGCCAACGAGTGAGAAGGCGAGTGATGTAGTGATGATTTTTTTGAACTTAGTTTTCATTGATAATCCTTGATTCAATTACCTGGGTTTCTAATTAATTGAGTATTGGTTAAGTGTTAAACGAACTAACGTGAGCTTTCTGAGGCTCGCTGCTCTTCCATTCGTTCGCCACGAAGTATATTGACCATTCCATAGTTGCCTTCATGGCACGCGTATTCGTAGATTTGACCTGCAACCTTAGTCATAGGAACAATTGCCGTGATCTTATCCGTAAACGTAGCTGGATCTTCTATTGTGAATTCATAGTTAACTGTGTCATAGGCAATGCGAGAGAATTTTTCAGTAAGCACCATGTCATGATTGGCACCGGTGCTGTTAAACGTTTGGCGCATGCCGTTAAAATTCTTAGTCACTACTACCAACATATCGTCTTCGTAGTAACCCTTAGAGTCACCGGACCAAAGTCTAATATCGTCGTCAATACCCGGCTTATCGCCGAGAGGCACGATACGGGCATCATGAATCATTTCAGTCATAATTACCGCAGTGGCTTTACTCTGGAAAATTTGCACATTGTTGTTGTAGAGACTGGGCAGAAATGGTGGTCCAGAATTGAAGCCGACGATACAACGCTCTGACAGACCTCTATCTTCTGGACCATCTTTTGCGATTCCGCCAACAACATAGCGAACCGGTCGAGTGCCGGGGATATCGGGTCCTAAACCGCCATAAGCTGTTGGCGCACCTTCGACAACTGGAGGTAATCGACCGTTTAACGGGTAAACAATGTGCGACGATCTGACAGTATCGCCGATACCTCGGCTCTCAATCCAAAAATCATTGTAGCCACCTGGATTACCCGACTCGTCAGGCGCATCAGGGTTTACAACTCGGCGAGCTGCTTCAGCATCAGCGGCCGCTGCGGCTTCTTCTTGACGTGCTATCGCAGCCTGGATTTGCTCTTGAGTCAGAAACTCTTGGTTTCCATATTGAGTAGGACGCTGCATGGGTGTGTTCGAACTAAAATTCCATACCCCCTGCAGGTCAGGTTGACCATACTCAGTAAGAGGAACCTCATAGTCACTAGAGGATTGGGCCAGACTATGCGCGCTTAGCGCTGTAAGCACCGAAAATATAAGAAGTTTTCTCATGTGAAAATATGCACCCTTCGGGTTTTTGTTGGAGAGGACGTAAGTTAGTGCTTTGCTTGGCAATAATCAATAGATATGCGATCAATTGCCCTTAAACAGAGAGTAGTTTTTTGGCCCTGATAGCACTGATTATTAGCTTTGCCGGGTAAAGCGCGCCAGCAAACTCGAGGTATCCCAGCGGCCCCCACCCATGGTCTGTACCTCTGCATAAAAGGAATCAACTAATTCGGTAAGTGGCAGGCTCGAACCGTTGTTTTTAGCCTCAGCTAGAGCGATACCCAAGTCCTTGCGCATCCAATCCACTGCAAAACCGAAATCGTAGGAATCGCTCAGCATAGTCTTATAGCGATTCTCCATTTGCCAAGACCCTGCAGCGCCCTTTGAAATCGTTTCAATCAGCGCCTCACCATCGAGACCCGCCTGTATTGCAAAATTTAGCCCCTCTGCCAGCCCTTGCACGATACCTGCGATGCAAATCTGATTGACCATCTTAGCTAACTGCCCGTTGCCAGCAGGCCCAAGGACCTTGCTGAATCTGGAGTAGCAGTCGATGATAGTTTTTACTTTTACATAGTCCGCCTGCTCTCCCCCAAGCATGACCGTCAGTGCACCGTTGACTGCGCCGGCCTGACCGCCTGAGACTGGGCCATCCAAGAAGCCAATACCTTTGCCGGCAAGAACAGTATTTAACTCCCTAGCAAGCGCAGCTGATGCCGTCGTGTGGTCGATCAGAATCGAGCCTTTTTGCATCCCACTTGCGGCACCTTGCTCGCCTAGTACCACTTGGCGCACATCATCATCGTTGCCAACGCAAACTAGAACGACGTCACAACCAGCGGCGGCTAAAGCGGGTGAGCGAGCGCTAACCCCACCAAACTGGGCTACCCAAGCCGCAGCTTTTGCCTGCGTACGATTATAAACACACACCTGGTGGCCCGCAGCTTGCACATGCCCTGCCATGGGATAACCCATAACTCCCAACCCTAAGAACGCCACTTTCATGCTCAACTCCTTGAAGTATTTAGATTCATTATGCCTTAACTCAGCTAGCGCTGATAAATAAGCTTGCCCTTGGCGAACGTTGACAGCACTTTCAACTGGGCCAGTGCGGCCGGGTCCACAGTAAAAGGATTTGCCTCGAGGATCACCAAATCGGCCCGCTTACCTTCGACAATTGAGCCCTTTTCATCTTCTTCAAAATACTGATAAGCCGCCGCTTGAGTTATTGCGTTTAGAGCCTGAGCTACACTCGCTCTCTGATCCGGACCCAACACATAGCCACTGCGGGTTTTTCGGTTCACGGTAATGCCTACCAACCGCATCATGTCAGGAGGTACCACAGGAGTGTCGTTGTGGATCGTGAGGGAAATCCCCATTGCCAGAGTATCCGCAACGGGGCTTATGTAGGACGCACGCAGCTCGCCAAAACTTAACCTGTGCCAATCACCCCAAAAAAAAGGATGCACCGAATAGTAAGAAGGTATCACCCCAAGGCGCTTTACACGTGGTAGCTGATCCGGCCGCATAAGCTGAGCATGGATAACCACAGAACGGTGGTCTTTTGCAGGATTTGTGGCCAGCGCTTCGGCTAAACCATCGAGCATTAAATCGATTGCGGCATCACCGTTGGCGTGAGCCAACACAGGCACATCGTGATCAAGCAGCGTTTTGAGTCGGCTTTTGTACAGCGCAGGCTCGTAGCTTGGATAAGCAACATAGTCAGCCGGCTGACCTGGCGGGCCTTCTGTGTAGGGCTGGGTTAACCAAGCTGTGCGCCCTTGAGGGGAACCGTCCAGTGTAAACTTAGCGCCCCCCATGCGAATACCTCCCACATAGTCGGTCTGCCGCAGCTCATTTACTTGAACATCATCAAGCCCATTGACCCACGTATAGGCCACGATATCCTGAGGCAACGGATCTAGCGCCGCCTCCTCGACCAGCTGTGAGAAATACTCCGGACTGACGTTACTGTCTTGAATGGTCGTTACACCATAGCTGGCGTAAATATCTAGCGCTTGCCGACGCAGCTGCCTGCGCTGCTCTTTACCAGGCAGGCCACCGGCGGCTGCAAACAGCCCCATCGCGGTTTCTTCCATTACACCGTCTGGCTCGTTGGCGGGTGCCTCACGCCTTATTACACCACCAACAGGATTGAGGGTTAATGCCGAGATTCCTGCAACTTCCAACGCGTAAGAGTTGGCTACCAAAAGGTGTCCAGATACATGCCTAATCACAATGGGGTGGCGACTAGAGGCTTGATCGAGATCTGTTCGGGTTGGATGGCGCCGCTCAAGCAGAAGCGAGTCATCATAGCCAAACCCAGTGACTCTCTCCCCTGCAGGAATCTGATTATCTTCTATCCAATTCCGCAACGACTTTACAATATCGTCAATACTACTGATTTCACCCACCGGAGGTGAAGACAGGTCTAAAGACTCGAGCCTAGCGGCGAAGGCTGAGAAGTGTCCATGGGCATCAATAAACCCAGGCAATAGAGCCGTGCTGCCTAGTTCAACCAACTGGGTTTGAGGACCTATTAGAGACCTTGCATCCTGGGCATCACCAACAAAGCTTATCCTATCGCCAATCAGTGCTACCCCGGTGGGTTTGGCGCCATCCATAGTAATTATGTGCTCGCCAATAAATACCCGATCAGCAAACACTGTTGGCGACTGATCAACCTGCCCACAGCCAGCGAAAACACTTAAAACCAAGACACTTAAAACAAGGACACTTAAAGAGAAATTATTCTTCACTAGACCACCTGCTGTATTAGTTGCGCCGGCAACAACCGCGTTGACTCGGTTTGCCGCTTCTCAAGTTGCCGCTTCATAGTGCAAGCTTTTACCAATCGGTGCAAACCTTTGCCTTATGCCTTACATATTCTGAAACCTCGGCTGCAGCTGCAGTTGAATCTCCTGGAACTAAGCCAGCGTAATTACTGGAGCGCAGCCACTTTAACCAATCCAAGGGGAGTACAGCCGCCTAAGCTATCGCGCTTTACCGTCAACTCTTTATAGAGGACAATTTCTATCACGCTAAAAATCCCTAGACTTGTAGTAAAGCTAACAGCTATCGCAACACTGCGGATAGCCTCTGTGTTATTGCCCCAAAGAGGCCAGACAGCCGATAGCGGCCCAAGAACAACTTATGCTTTTGCGATAGACAGTCTCAGACAAGCTGGCATGGGCGAGGAATCTTTAGACAAACTGCTTGGGCAGCCTATTGATTTGCCTAGACCAACATTAGGTCTCAGTGTGAACGAGGAAATTCGTGCAAACCAAGCCGAATTAGTAGATCAAGCGTAAACCCCAGCTACTGCACTAATACTGTTTGAAGCCGCAGCGAATATCCCAGGCATTGTAAAAAGCAGCGACCCTCTTATTTGGAACAACCGATCTGCCAACCATTGGAACTACATTGTCGCAGAAGTTATGCTCGACCCCGGTATCCGACCGACTGTTAGAAAATCAGGCTTCAAAATTAGAAGATACCTGACTCTCACTCAAGTCAGGCTTTCACAAACTGACCGCGTAGCAAGCGCGACGCGGCAACGTATCCGACAGAGGATTGGCTTTCTCAGTTTCAGACCCGCTTTTTAAATGGCGAACCGGTTTCAGCCCCAACAGCCTTAGAATACCGCTTCCGAGAATCCACATGTGGAAGCACAGACAGCGCTTTTATCCCTGCGCTCGACACAGCTCAATTAGCGTTCAAACTAAATCTGCATGCCAATTCTGCTGCAATAATACTATTATTTCTTCCATAGACTGAAAGCGGTTCTTCGGATCTTTTTGCAGACACTTTAGCGCAATTTCTTCGAGCAGCTTGGGTATTCGCTGAGTCGTCAGAGCGGACGGTTTTTCCGGTATTTGATTTTTAACACTCTCAAGAATTTCATGCATTTTCTCACCTTTAGCAGGCAATTTACCGCACAAAAGCTCATACAGCACCGCTCCCAAGCTAAAGATATCCGTTCTGTGATCAATATCAGGATCAAGTAGGATTTGCTCCGGCGACATGTAGTGAGCGGTTCCTTGAGCTTTGCCTTGACCGGTCATAGTTATGTCTCTAATGGTATTGCGCTGGTCATCTTCTTCGAAAATCGCAGACCCGTCAGGATGCCACACCTTTGCCAAGCCCCAGTCAAGTAAGACAACCTCACCGTAGGGACCGGCTAAAATATTTTCTGGCTTGATATCTCGATGGGCAACACCGTGAGTATGCGCATACTCTAGCGCGTGCGCCACTTGCAGCACTAGATCCATTAATTGAATCAGGTCATAGCGGTCACGGTAATCTAAGATTTCTCGCAGGGTGTAGCCATGGACCAATTTCATTGTGAAATATGGAAATCCCTTACTGTCTCTACCGAGTTCATAAGTCGGCACTGTATTCGGGTGTTGCAGCATCGCCGAGACTCGGGCTTCACGGATGAGTCGAGCCTGCTCCACCTCATCATTAGCAAACTCTGGCTTTAGTGTTTTATAGCAAATGAAGCGCGACAGATGTAAATCTTTACAGGATTTTATGAGCGACTTGCCCCCGGTGGCGATGGTGCTAAAAAAAGCATAGCGCAAGCGCGGATCAATCTTCTGCGGCAAGGGTTTATCTGTCTCTTCGAGGAAAACTGACTGGTAGCGCTTGGGTGGTTCTGGAAAATTAAGCATAATGAACTCTGATCGAGCGTGAATATAGGCTGGAACTATGAAATCGAAGTATCTGAGTCGGCAGTATAAGCGCCCTTTTCCGCGAGTACCAAATCAATTCAATTCGCTGGATAAAGCCAAACTGCGGTTATAATACCTAATCAATTCAATCGAAAATGAGATATATGTCATGGCCTCAAATGAGGAGCCGTTGGTTTCAGAGACAACTTTTCACGTCAGGTATGCGGAAACAGATGCGATGGGCGTCGTTCATCACGCCAACT
>JBLGBD010000162.1:0-6139 GCA_047617585.1 Pseudohongiellaceae bacterium
GCCGCCGTCATACCACGTCATCTTCACACTGGGCCTGCTGGCAGTTTCGGGAAACTCAAAGTGAATCTTCGACGCAATTGGAAAGGTTTCCATCTCTCGTCCAAACCGGCTAGAGCTGGCGGATATTGATGTAGGCAAGCCTAAATCCAACGCCCAGTATGGATGGTCAATAATGTGCGCCCCCATATCACCGACAACACCCGTGCCAAAATCTAGCCAACCACGCCAGTTAAACCAGTGGTAGCGCCGCTCTAAAAACGGTCGCGGCGCAGCAGCCCCCAGCCATAAATTCCAATCCATGTGTTCTGGAACAGGATCTTGGCCTTCAGGACGGGCAATGCCTTGAGGCCAAACTGGCCGATTAGTCCAACAATGCACTTCGCGCACTGTGCCCAAAGCGCCATCGGCAACTAACTCATTGATAAGGCGCGCGCCTTCTTCAGCATGCCCCTGATTGCCCATCTGAGTAACGACATTGGTTTCCCGTGCCCGCCTTGCCAAATAGCGCGCCTCGGAAACCGTGTGAGTGAGGGGTTTCTGCACATACACATGCTTGCCAAGATTCATGGAAAACGATGCAATGGGAGTGTGCATGTGGTCTGGGGTAGAAATAACCACGGCGTCGATTTCTGGCTCATTGGCCAGCATTTCACGGTAGTCGCGGTATTTCTTGGTTTTGTCTTTGAAACCAACCGCCCATTCTTGATTAAGAGTATCAGCTAATCGATTATCATCAATATCGCAAATGGCGTAAATGTTCTCGTGGGCCACGGACTGAATATCCGAGCGCCCTTTGCCGCCAGCACCGACTGCCGCAATATTAATTTTGTCGCTTGGGGCAACATAGCCAGGCCCGCCCAAAACGTGGCGAGGCACAATCATAAAAGTGGACAATGCCGCCGTGGCTTTCAAAAATTTACGGCGATTAGAGCATTTCACTGTTGGCGCTGGGCCTTTGTTCTTATTAGTCATGGGCTGCCTCTTTACTGATACGTCACTTTAAATTGTCACCCTTCAGAGACTACCATAAGTAATCGAAGATGCTGAATCGTCCATTCAGGGCAAATATTGGAGATAAAGCCGCTAATCTGAGAGTATACTACCCCTGCTGTTGGATTTTAGGCAGCTTAGTCTAAGGCTTCAACTTGGTACACTTAAGCTAACTGAGATGGCAAAAACATAAAACCATCGCTAAGCTAGTTTATATCCACACACTTCCCTGCTGGCAATTCTGTTTTGATCGCATCTATTTTTAGACTCTCGACTATTTTATTCGGTGTAGCCATTCTGATTACGGGCCATGGCCTGCAGCTGGCGTTTATTCCGCTGCGAATTCAGATGCTGGGATGGACTAGCGCCCAAGGCGGCATACTAAGTTCTTTGTACTTTGTCGGTTTTTTGTGTGGCTGCTTTGTAGTACCAAACTTAGTCAACCGAGTAGGTCATATTCGCTGCTTTGCAGTATTAACTTCAGTTATGAGTGTATCTATTCTCTGTTTAGGCTTGTATGAGAATTTCTATTTTTGGATAGTATTAAGAGTTGTCACAGGGTTTGCCATTGTCGGGCTATACCTAGTAATAGAAAGCTGGCTTAACTCTGAGGTCACTAATGAGGTGCGGGGCTCGGTGCTAGCCACTTACACCGTGATCATATTGGCAGGTCTCGCGGTTGGGCAGCTGCTGATGAACACCACCGCTGTCGATGGTTTTCAAATATTAATGTTCGCATCGATCCTCATCACACTGGCCGCCGTGCCGGTATGCCTAACCAGCTCCACCCAACCCAGCCCAATTCCCAACGCGACATTTTCACCGCTGCTGGTGTTGAAAACTTCCCGCGCTGCAGCACTAGGGGCAGTAACTGCGGGCATAGTCTCGGGCTCGATTTACGGCCTAGGCGGGATTTATGGCAGCCAGGTTGGTTTGGACGTCAGCAGCATCAGTATCATGATGGCACTGTCAATTGCCGGCGGTGCTTTGGCCCAACTGCCACTGGGCAAACTATCAGATCGCTATGATCGACGCTTGGTCATTCTTGGTTGCATGACTGCCGGGGCAATCATTTCAAGCATTGCGCTATTAGTCCCAATCTCGATGGTTTATGTGGTTATGTTTTTCTTTGGCGCCGCGGTTATGTCGCTTCAGGCCCTGAGTCTTGCGCTTGCCAGTGACAATACAACTAATGGGAATTTCATGGAGGTTGGCACCGGTCTCATGATGACCAACGCCGCCGGCTCCGCCATCGGTCCACTGCTCACCTCGCTGTTAATGTACCGTTTTGGCCCTGAGTATTTCTTCATCTCCCACTTTGCTGTGCTTTTAATCGCCGCGCTGACCGTGGCCATTTTGATCAAAACTAAACCTGCCGCCAGCGAGCACCCCTCAAACTTCAAGCTTGCCACATCCGCCTCTGCCCAAGCCGCACTGCAGCTAGACGAGCGCGCCGATGCTGAAGTCGAAGATGACGACCTAGCAAAAAGCCTCGAAGAGGATTTCAGACAAGAAGGCATTGAGCCAATAGATTTAGGCAAAGACAGCTAGCCCCAGACCAAAGGAGTCAGAGTAACTTGAACTCTTGGAATAGGATTTTATTGTCCATCGTCAAAGCTAACAAGAGTTGCGGCTGCCTCGAACTTCGACTCAGCACACTGCTATTGGTTAACCAAGGTGGGGCCATCAAAGTGCGACAAACCCAGCCTAGCTACTAGTTTTTGGAGCATCGACAATCATAAAGGTTGCGCTGGTTTTTGCGATCAGCTTATCCGCGCAGTGAATGCTGATTTCAGTACGGAACAGCCTTTTGCCGGCATGTATCACCTCGGCCGTTGCAATCAACCTATCTCCGGCGGGCGGTCTGATAAAAGCAATGCTCAGATCGGTGGTTGCCGAGACTTTGCCATCGGGTCTTTTGCTGCGAACGGCAACCCCGGCAGCAGTATCAGCTAGGCTTGTTAACAAGCCCCCATGCACCCGGCCCCCGTTGTTGAGATGACACGGCTGTAGCTGAACCGCGCACACCGCTTTGCCATCCTCCATAGAAACCAACTCTATACCTAGAAGATCGCCAAACGGGCTCATTGTGAGTTTTTCAGTCATGATGCAGCCCCGCTGGATTTTTCGGTTTTACGCTGGGCCTCTTTAAACGCCAGCTTTTCTCGGCGCCGGGTCTCAATGGTTGCCTGCATGGGTTGGCCGATATGCTCTTCGCCGCGCTGTTGTGCGAGCTGCATTTGCCGTTCACGTTCTGCATAGCCACTGGTCTGCTCTTGCGAGACTTTGCCGTAGCAATGATGACAACTGACGCCTTTTTGATAATGCCCATGCTGCTTTTCAGTTTCAGTGATGGGCATTCGGCAGGCATGACACTGATCGTAACTGCCCTGATTCAAATCGTGATCTACGGTCACCCGATTATCAAACACGAAACACTCGCCCTGCCATTTAGTATTAGTTGCAGGCACTTCTTCTAAGTATTTAAGTATGCCCCCTTTAAGGTGATAGACCTCTGAAAATCCCTGCTGTTTAAGATAGGCGGTCGACTTTTCGCAGCGAATGCCTCCAGTACAAAACATGGCAACTTTTTTATTTTTTGCAGGGTCAAGATTCTGTTTCACAAACTCTGGGAATTCTCGAAACGATGTGGTTGCCGGGTTTACTGCATTCTCAAACGTGCCAATTTCAACTTCGTATTGATTTCGAGTATCGATAAGCACTACATCAGGATCATCCAACAGTGCGTTCCAATCTTTTGCGTCGACATAAGTGCCAACGATTTGTTTCGGGTCTATACCTTCTACACCCATGGTGACTATTTCTTTTTTTAGTTTGACTTTGCTACGGTAGAAGGGGTTTTCATCCACATAGGACTCTTTGGCTTCCAGACCGGCAAAACGGACATCGCTTCTTAGCCAATTGAGTACTCCATCGACGCCCTCGCGGGTGCCAGCAATAGTGCCATTGATTCCTTCGGCGGCCAGCAAAAACGTGCCACGAACATTATTCTCGAGCATAACCGAGAGCAGTGGCTCACGTTTTGATTCAAAATCGGGGGTATCGGCAAAACGATAGAGTGCTGCAACCACACAGGTGTTGCTGTTTTGACTGTTCATAAGTAGGTTCTCTTCAGCTTTCCGGAACGTAAAACCGGCGCGCCACAAATTGTATCAAGGAAACCAAAGGATTTTTAGCTGCGATTCGGCCTTGCTGCCGATCAGAGCGCAAGGTGATCGGCGATTACGCGCACAAAGGCCGGACCATACTTGCCCAGTTTGCGTTCGCCAACTCCGCTAATGAGTGCAAATTCGTTCATGTCTGCGGGCATCGCAAGGCACATTTCCTGCAAAGACGAGTCATGGAAAATCATGTAGGGAGGGACTCCAAGCTCTTCCGCAAATTCGCGCCGACACTCACGCAGCGATTCCCAAAGCCCGATGTCTACATCGGCGGCAAGTTGGGTCTTCGTCTGTTGTTTAACTACTTTTTGCTTTTTGTCCAAGCGCAGTAGAATAGTCTCTTCGCCGCGAAGTAGAGGCCTGCACGCCTCTTCCAGTCTTAGAGCGCCGTGCCGCTCAAGGTCCACGCTTAAGTAACCCCGCGCCACTAATTGCCTGAACACCGAGCGCCACTGATTGTTGTCTAAATCCAGCCCTATGCCATAGGAGGCGAGGTTTTGATGCCCAAACTGGAAAATTTTATCCGAATTACTGCCTCTTAGAACGTCAATCAAATGGTTCACACCAAAGCGCTGCTCTGTACGATATGCCACGCTCAATGCTTTTCTGGCAGGCTCAGTGCCGTCCCAGGTCTGTGGGGTTTCTAGGCAGTTATCACAGTTGCCACATGGCCCAGGCAGTGAGTCATCGAAATAGCTCATTAAGCTCATCCGTCTGCAGCTGGTAATTTCACATAAGCCAAGCATTGCATTTAGACGGTGCTGCTCTGCTCGCTTGTGTTCGGCGCTGCCTTGGGACTCCTGCATCATTTGCCGCAGTTTAATCACGTCTTGTAGCCCATACACCATCCAGGCTGTTGCCGGTAAGCCATCGCGCCCGGCTCTGCCGGTTTCTTGATAATAGGACTCAATGGTTTTCGGCAAATCTAAATGAGCCACAAAGCGCACGTCGGGTTTATCGATGCCCATTCCGAAAGCAATAGTGGCAACAACAATGACCCCTTCTTCGCGCAAAAACCGCGACTGATTGGCCGCGCGAGTCTCCGCAGGCAAACCAGCATGATAAGCCAGAGCTTTAAAGCCTAGATCTTGCAGCCATGATGCAATTTCTTCCGTTTTCTTTCGCGACAGGCAATAAACAATGCCGGCGTCTGTAGGGTGTTCCGTTTTTAGAAACTTAAGAAACTGTTGCTTTGCGCTATGCTTAAGGTTTATCCGATAGCGGATATTGGGGCGATCGAAGCCCGCAACGAATTCATTAGCCGACTCTAAGCTGAGCCGGGTAATAATTTCTTGCCGGGTCCTAGCGTCGGCCGTTGCCGTTAAAGCGACTCTGGGAATGTCCGGAAACAGCTCGTGCAACAGACTCAGTTTAAGGTAGTCGGCTCGAAAATCATGGCCCCATTGGGACACACAGTGAGCCTCATCAATTGCAAATAGCGCAATCTTAGACTGCTGTAACAAAGTTAAGGTTCTAGCTTGAGTGAGCCTCTCGGGAGCGATATATAGCAGGTCTAACTGGCCATTGGCTAATGCGATCTCAATCCGATTTGCCTCAGCCCCGGAGAGAGTTGAATTCAAAAAATCGGCTCTAATACCCAGCAGGCGCATAGCATCCACCTGATTTTGCATTAGGGCAATAAGCGGCGAGATGACCACGCCGCAACCCTCTCTTACTAAGGACGGGATCTGATAACAGAGTGACTTGCCCCCTCCGGTTGGCATAAGCACCAAGGCATCCTCGCCTCGAATAATGGAGTCGACGATTTTGCCTTGGTAGCCGCGGAAAGAAGAAAAGCCAAAGACTGTTTGAAGAATAGATTGGGCACTGCTCATTGCCGACAAGTATACCTCAGGTAAACAGGACGAGTCTTAGATACTCAATCAGAAAAAGCAGAAGCTGCCTGGCTTGTGGATTCCCGGTGTTACTTCCTTGCGGGGGCTTGCCCGGTGTCTTACTCAGTGCCT
>JBLGBD010000163.1:0-5997 GCA_047617585.1 Pseudohongiellaceae bacterium
GGCGTCATCCGAGATTCTCCCCAGGTAGGAATATAGGCGATCAATCGCAATTTGATACTCGGATTCAGTGGCAGGAAACAGCCAGCTAGCACTGTCAACACTAAACCTTGGCTCACTAATAATTAGGTCAGGGTCTTCCGTGGATTGGGATTGTGAGCGGCTAAAACTTTCTCGCATGGATTTAACCAAGTCTCTGACTTGAACCAGCACACCAAATTCCCAGTTTGGGATATTGTCTAGATACAACCCCGGAGGCATCACATCATTGCTTAAATAGCCCCCAGGCTTATTCAGCATGGTTTCCGCTACTGTGATTAGGGTCGCTGTCATTACTGCGCCTGTCACTGGGTTACTACCCGCCAGCGCTAGTTTGTCCGCCACATTGTCGCTCACCGAAAATGGTGCTGGCTCTTCGCTCCAAACCAAACCTAACAACAACACCGCCGAAACTAATAAGCCTACTATCCCAAGCAGCCAACGCCTCTTCCAACGAGTCGATTGGGGAAACAAAAATTGGCTAACTCTGTTCCAAAACCCAGGCCGGTGTTCTATATCCATAACCACTTACTCCACTGTTTTTGGCAGACGAAGACGAATGCTGGTTTGACTAGATAATTCGATGTTGCCGCGTAGTCGGTAGCCAGCAACGGCATCGCGCATCACTGCAAACATCCAACGGCCTAATTCATCGTTGGGGGCTGTAATTAAAAAGAAAGCGTTGGCCTGCCGGGCTTGTCTGGCAATATCTTCAAGTTTTGCGATTGCCGTCTCAGTTCGGGCCGAGAATTCTTTGGTGTTGAGAATAAAAAACAGGTCGTTTGAGCTCAGCTCCGCCTGCAAGGCCAGCCAAACCGGCTCAATGCGAGAATCGTTGCCATCAATGAACTTAGCATTGTCTATAAACGTTCGAGCCTCTTCGAACAGACCGCGGCGGGTCGACTGCTGGGCTAATTGTAAATAGCGTTGGACAATGTCTTTAAGTCCCTGCAGGGCAATATCATTGCCAGGTTCATAGGCCAAAACCCGCTTAAAGCGGCCGTGGGCATTGTCATCCACCGGCGTTAACAATCGATCACTGTCCAGCGCTTGGAGAGCTTCGTAAAGCAGGTCGGCAATAAACTGTCTGTTAATTATTTCGGCGCTGGAATTTGTGCCATCGTCAATGACCGAAATATTGGGAAGTCCATCTTTGAGCGGCTGTCCCTGCTGCCCCGTTTTTGTCAGCTCAACCGGCGCCGCGCAGGACACGAGTAAGACAACCCAAGCACTAATTGATACTGATAAACCCTGACGCACAATAGTAGCCTGCCTTAATAAAGGAGTTCTGAAAAGGGGATGAAACGTAGTGTATCGCCCTGCGCAACAGCAGTATTGGCTGGGACTATAGCTAGACCGTCAGCGAAACTTAAAGAGGCTGACACACCAGAACTTTGGTTAGCGAAAGGCAATAATTTACTCTCACCTGACGAATTATCAATGACTACTCGCAAATATTCTTGTCGATTGCCTGACACCGGCGCACTGAATCCAGCCTGCAAAAAATACGACTGATGGTCGATACGAGAACACCCTAGCAGCTTAAGCAAGCTTGGCCTAACCAGCACTACAAAGGTGACGAACGCTGACACAGGGTTTCCGGGCAAGCCAAAGAAAATCGAATTTTTAACCTTGCCGCTGGCAAAGGGCTTGCCGGGCTTTATTGCCAAACGCCATAGGTCGATACTGCCTAGCAGTTCCACAGCACTGCGGACATGATCCTCCTCGCCCACCGAAACACCGCCAGTTGATAAAATGCAGTCGACTGAGTCAGCAACCTTTTCTAAGGCCGATACAGTGGTCGCCAGATTGTCCTCAACCGCCCCCACATCCAACACCTCGGCGCCCAAAGCATTTAGCAAAGCCAGCAGCGTGTAGTAATTTGAGTTATAAATTTGTCCAGGCCCGAGTCCCTCACCCGGCGACACCAACTCGTCGCCTGTTGTAAGCAGCGCAATTCGAAGCCTTCGCCTTACTTGAACCTGTGTTGCTCCCAATGAGGCGAGTACGCCAATGTCCTGAGCCTTTAAGCGGTCGCCTAAAGCAAACACTTGCGTTCCTATAGCGATATCTTCTCCAGCCGGCCTAGAGTTTTCACCAGCTAGGGCTGAGCGCAAAATGAGAACTCGATCTGCCTGCTGCTGGGTGTTTTCTTGCATCACCACCGCATCGGCGCCAGGCGGCAAAGGAGCTCCGGTAAAAATGCGTGCTGCTTCACCTGCATTTAGCGTCTCTCCAACGCATCCTGCTGGTATTCGCTGAGTTACGGGAAGCTCAACTGGCACAGTAGTGATATCTGCGCTTCTTACCGCGTAGCCGTCCATTGCGCTACTTGCATGGGGCGGCACATTCATTGGCGCAACAATAGATACAGCCAAGACGCGGCCGATAGCCTCAGCTAGTGGAACAGTTTCTTCCCCTTCAATTGGGACAAGGCTTTTGAGCAGCGTCTCGAGCGCTTCATCAATCGGCGTTAACGCCGACTTAGCGTTCTGCCTGTTCATGAGCGTTCCGTGTCTTTTGCAGTAAAATCGAATCCCGCTTGGGGAAGTTCTTCGCTACTGGCAGAGGCGGATTTAGACGAGGTATAGAGCAATTTTATGGTTTCTTTTAGATGCCCATGCCATGACTTGGGCTTGATCCCAAACGTGTCAGTTATCTTTTTAGTCGACAGCGTCGCGCTTTGTATTTCTGGTAGTCTCACATCCCGCTCAATCAGCTTTTTATTGTCCGACAGCTGATAAATAGACTCATCGTGATTCGCCGCATAGCGCAGCGTCAGCTCGGCAAACTCACCTTCGGTTTTGGTCTCCAAACCGCTGTAGTGATAGATGCCCCACAGGCTTGCATCACAATCGACCTGAAGGCAGATAGCAACGATGGCCGCCGCAAGATCGCCGGTGTGAGTTGGGCTAAAGCGTCTGCGCCCGACTTGAATAACACCCTTGTTCCTGATGGCAGTTTTTATCCAAGATTTAATCAGGCCTTTTTTATGCCGACCAAACAGCCAACCAGAGCGGATAATAATATGGGCGGTGTGTTGCTGAACCGCCCTCTCGCCTTCTAGGCTCGCGGTGCCATAAACGCCCAAGGGGTTAGGCTCGTCGTTCTCGTTGTAGCCCAGCTTTTTCTCCCCATCAAACACATAGGAATTAGACAGATGTACCATTGGGATGTCTAAATCTTGGCAAATCTTGGACAAAATTGCCGGCAGCCTGGCATTTATTCGATAGCAGCGCTCCTGCACTTTTTCCGCCCGCTTCAACGCACTGTGATTGCCTGAAATAAAGTCAGCCAAATTAACGATTTGATCGGGCTGGTAGTCACTGATCATTTTGGCAATGACTTCTTGGTCAGCCTGTTCAAAATGTTTATCCGCAGGTGCCTGAAAGCGAATCTTGCGCCGGCGCAAAACCTCAATCAATTCTTTCCCCGTAGGACTGTTTACACCAACAATGAATAGCTTCATGCTATTTAAGGATTTTAACCAAGCAGATTAACAACATAGGACCCTAACTTCGATCAATCTGAGCGTTAAGTCAAGCATTGTGAACAAGACAAAAAAAAGCCTCTTGGGAGAGGCTTTTTAGACACGATTCTGGCAGAGCGTTTTAGAAGGGGATATCGTCATCGAAATTATCAAAATTTGTCGGGGTTGCTTGAGCTTTAGGTGCCGACTTGGACGCACTTTGGCCCATAGGCTGGTTTTGCCCAAACGAGCTATCGCCCTCGCCCCCATCCATCCCACCGCGGGAATCCAACATCTGCATTTCATTGGCAACAATCTCGGTGGTGTAGCGTTTAACTCCATCCTGTTCCCAAGCTCTGGTCTGCAAACGGCCCTCTAGGTAAAGCTTGCTGCCCTTCTTGACGTATTTCTCGACGATTTCTGCTAGCCGATTGAAAAACACCACCCGATGCCATTCAGTTTTTTCTTGCTGATCACCGGAAGACTTGTCTTTCCAAGTGTCACTGGTGGCAATAGATACATTGGCAACCGCATTGCCGTTGGGCATATACCGAACTTCGGGATCATTACCCACATTACCCACTAGGATTACCTTATTAACGCCTCTACTCGCCACACTTGCCTCCGCAATTAGTTTTTCACACTAAAATTTGTTTTTAGACTTAGGCTGGTAAGTCTATACCAAGCAGGCCGGCTTATGAAATATTCGCTCAAATTAACTAAACCTCACTTATTATCCCTTTGGCCTTTGCGCTTGGCGGGCTTATTGAAGATAATCACCGGTTTCGCCCAAAGGCCAGTGAAGTAAATGGATAAGATTGTAGTACGTGGCGCACGCACCCATAATCTCAAAAACATCAATGTCACCATTCCCCGCGACAAATTGGTTGTTATTACCGGTTTGTCAGGCTCAGGCAAGTCCTCACTGGCCTTTGATACGCTCTATGCAGAGGGTCAAAGACGCTATGTGGAATCGCTGTCCACCTACGCCCGGCAATTTTTATCAATGATGGAGAAGCCAGATATCGACCATATCGAAGGTCTATCTCCGGCGATCTCCATTGAACAAAAGTCGACCTCCCATAACCCCCGTTCAACGGTGGGCACCATTACCGAGATTTATGACTATTTGCGCCTTTTGTTTGCCCGGGTTGGCGAGCCCCACTGTCCTGAACACAATATTAAGTTAGAAGCCCAGACCGTAAGCCAGATGGTGGACAAGGTTATGGCGATGCCCGAGGACACTCGGGTAATGATACTGGCTCCCATAATTAGCGAGCGCAAAGGCGAGCATTTACATGTGTTCAGTGAATTGCGAACTAGCGGCTTTATCCGCGCCCGAGTTGACGGTTTGGTGTGTGAAATCGAATACCCGCCAGAATTGGAGAAAAACAAGAAGCACTCGATTGATGTTGTGATTGATCGACTAAAGATCAAGCCGGGCCTAGAGCAGCGCTTGGCGGAGAGCTTCGAAACTGCGTTGCAGCTGTCGGACGGCCTTGCCATGGTCTGCTTCATGGATGAAGACAAGCCTCAGCCCGACATGGTTTTTTCAGCCAGGTTTGCCTGCCCGAAGTGTGGCCATAGCATCTCCGAATTAGAGCCACGACTATTTTCGTTCAACAACCCTGCCGGCGCTTGCACTACTTGCGATGGCTTGGGGCTGAAACAGTTTTTCGACGAGTCCCGAATAATCGTCGACGAAGCACTAGCCCTGTCTGAAGGCGCGATTCGTGGCTGGGATCGCCGCAATATTTATTATTTTCAGATGCTGACGTCCCTCGCCGCCCATTATGACTTCAGTGTAGAAACGGCGTTTAACAACCTCTCTAAAAAGAATCAGAATTTTATTTTGCGGGGCAGTGGCAAAGAGGTAGTCGATTTCCATTACGTCAATGATCGCGGCGATACGGTCATCCGCAGCTACCCCTTCGAAGGCATACTGCCCAATATGGAGCGGCGCTACCGAGAAACCGAATCGAATATGGTTCGCGAGGACTTAGCCAAATACCTCAGCTCCCAGTCTTGCCCAGACTGTGGCGGCACACGCCTTAAAAAAGATGCTCGCTCGGTACTGATTCAGGGCCTCAATCTGCCCACTATTACCTCAATGACCGTGGCCCAATCAGCGGATTATTTTGGCAGTCTGAAACTCACCGGCTCGCGCGCCAAGATCGCTGATAAAATTCTAAAGGAACTGCAAGACCGACTCAAATTTTTGGTGGACGTGGGGCTTAACTACCTAACCCTCAGCCGCAGTGCCGACACCCTCTCTGGCGGTGAGGCCCAGCGCATCAGACTTGCCAGCCAAATCGGTGCCGGCTTGGTAGGGGTGATGTACATTTTAGATGAGCCCTCCATTGGATTGCACCAGCGTGACAATGGCCGCTTGCTCAACACTTTGTTTCACCTTCGGGACTTAGGCAATACGGTCATCGTGGTTGAGCATGACGAAGAAGCGATTTGCAGCGCTGATCACATCATTGATATCG
>JBLGBD010000164.1:0-5973 GCA_047617585.1 Pseudohongiellaceae bacterium
TAAATTCCTTACTACTCCGTTCTCGGTGACATCAAACACTAAATCGGCATAACCGACTCTCAACTCAGAGGTGTCGCGAGCGGAAGACGATTTGAACACTAAACTCGTCGGTGCGGCTAAAAACGTGGGCAGAGGCACAACTTGCCCGAAAAACGAGGCTAATAATTCCTCACTGTCCTGCGTTTCACTCAGTATTTGCCAAGCTTCCGCATAAAGCTCCGCTGCTGTTCGGCGCTGCTGGAAAATCAAATGCCAATCTGCCAGATCAGCAATCGCTTCTGCTAAAGCTAGCGGGGAGCCTCCCTTTTGCCTTTGGAAGTCCAGAATCTCAGATAATGCATTGGCACCGGTTTGAAAACCGCGAGTCGAAACTTGGTTCCCTGCCAGTATTTTTCGTCTAAGCATCTCTTCATTCATACGATACTCAACTGAATTGAGATCTCGCACTAGATCAGGGTGCTTGCTTATCAAATACGCTGAATTTGCAATATTGCGCTGATAAATCGTAAATCTCTCGTCACTTTTTCCGAAATGAGTGTCGACCATTCGCGCTGCAGCCCCAAACAAAATCTGTGCAGTACTCAGACGCGCGCCCATTTTTTCATCGAAGCCAATGTTAAATGCCCGCAAGTTCCACTTTGCTAAGCGATCTAATACCGGAATCATTCTTGGGTCTGCTCTACCAAATGCCTTATCTTGAATATAAAACAGGTAGTTGTAATACAGATCCGCCTTTTCCCAATCACTGGTGGCCAAGTAGCTTTCTATCATCTGCTCTACAGCGGGTATCTGCTCGATACTGTGTAAACCGTTATTGATGCGAGAGATATGAACAACTCTATCGAAGGTCTCGATTGCCTGAGCATGATCACCTTGTAGCTGAAACATGCCGCCCAAAACCGCCAAGTCCTCTGCAAGGCCGCTGTCCCAGGCCCCACCGTCTAACTCGGTAGCGCGGACGGCTTCGCTGTATTGGGCAATAGTTGCCATGCGGCGGCGAAACTCTGGGTCGTCCTCGTCAGGCGCTGAACTCTGTTCCACTGGCAGCGTAACTGAGTCATCAAATACTGGTTCTAGCGCCATGGGTTGATCGATAAAATAAAGCCTAGAGCTTCTAGTTTCCTCGGCCTCGGCACTGGCTTGATCGGACTCTTGAGCAAAGACAAATTCGGCCAACAGCAAAATTGTTGCTGATGTCCATTGCATTGCCAATTTTTTGTGAGTCATCGCCATTAGCCAATCTTTTCCCAAAAATTCTTTGACAGGTGTCTCTTCGCGTATTCCTAGGGTGGATTTGAAATCACCGCGTTGTCTAACAAACACAGATCCTTACGCCGCAGCCCTTGGATTAGCTTATAACATTTAGGTAGATTCTTCGTGCAATTAATGCGCTAAAACTGCGGAAAACACCAATATTTAGGCCAAAATCGTTACCCTATCTACACAGTACGATCAATCACGCTGCTGACTCAGTGACACGCCTCATTAACAAATTGCCAAAGCGATCATGCTGAGCGCTCCAACTTGGTGCTACAAAAGTTGTCGCCGCATATTCAGCGATAATTGCTGGCCCAAAAACTTCCTCTCCTTGGGGCAATTCCTCTCTACGAACAAAGCGTGCTAGGCCGTCAACACCAAAGACCGTGACTTGTTCAACTTCATTGCATTGATTCACGGAACCTATAGCGGGCAAATCGAATGATTGAGTTTGTATCTTCGGAGAAACATGCAGTGTCACAATTTGAATTGGATTGCTTAAGGAATAACCATAGCGCTTATGATGCAGCTTTGTGAAAGCGCTCTGGCAATCGAGCAGCGAGGTGTAGGGAACCGTTAAGGTAAATGATTGACCCAAATAACGCAGTTCGGCTTTATGAGAAACAACTATCTCAGAACTCTGTTTTTGGTCATCTAATTCTCTAGCAAGTTCGTTGCTGGCCTGCTCACTCAACTCAGACAAAGCAGACTGAATGGTCGATTCTATGTCTGGCGTGAGCGTAAGATTTAAGGTTCGAGAAAATTGCCTTCCCCGATCCGCGATAACCATTCCAAACGCCGACAAAACGCCGCCATTCACCGGCACCATGGCATTGTCCATGGCCATTAAATCAGCGAGATCACAAACATGTAGCCCGCCTGCGCCACCAAAGCACACTAGAGTAAAATCCCGAGGGTCATGGCCCCGATTAACCGAAATCAATCGTAAAGCGCTGACCATATGTTGGTTCGCCAACTGTATAATGCCGGCAGCTGTCTCTTCCACACTGAGCGATAGCTGTATAGCCAAGGGCTCTATCGATTCGATCGCAGCCGCTAAGTTCAATGATAAATCGCCAGCCAATTTTGTCTGCGCTGAGATTCTACCTAAGACGACATTAGCATCGGTTACGGTGGCTACGGTGCCGCCTTTGCCATAGCAGGCCGGCCCCGGTGATGCGCCCGCTGATTCCGGGCCAACCTTTAACACACCACCACTGTCGATAAATGCGATCGAACCGCCGCCAGCGCCAATGGTGTGCATATCAACCATTGGCAATCCAATGGGATAGGGGCCAACGCTACCTTCACTGGTAATTTCGATCGCGCCTTCAAGCAACGCTACATCGGTAGAGGTGCCTCCCATATCAAAACTAATAAAATTGCCTCCACCTGTCTGTTTGCCTAAATATTCTAAGGCAGTAAGGCCGCCGGCCGGTCCAGAAAGTAATAAGTTGGCAGCGCTGGGAGCCGCCAATTTTGCCGCCAAGGTTTCACCGCTGGACTGCATAATCTGTAGTTCGGTGCTGCCAAGATAAGCTTGGAGACGATCTATATAGCCAGACACCACGGGACCTAGAGCTGAATTCAGCCATGTTGCAATGCCCCGTTCATATTCTTTGTACACGGGTAAGACCGCCGAAGATCGGGACACAAATAGTTCTGGCTGGGCTTTTTTGATTGCTTGGTAAATTCGTTCTTCATAGCTGGCGTCGACAAACGAAAACAACAAATTTATCGCAACGGCTTCAATCTTTAGCTGCTTAAGTTGTTGCAGGAGCTGGCTGAGGTCAGCCTCAGTGAGCTCCTCCAAAACTTTGCCGTCGGCGCCAATTCGCCCGCCCGTCTCTAAACAAAGGTGTTCAGGCACCGGTGCTGGTATTGGCTCAAATTCTAATTGATACAGCGACGGCCTAGTTTGTCTGGCCAGGGTTAAAACATCTTTAAACCCACGATTGGTAATGTAGGCTGTCGCAGCTAGCTTGCCTTCAAGCGCTGCGTTAGTTGCAACTGTGCTGCCATGTGTAATGTGCAACCTGTCACTTTCTAGAAGCTCGGTTAGCCCTAGGGCCCTAATACCTTGAATAATTGCCTGTTCGGGTGCAGTAGGTGTGGAAAGTGTTTTATGAATTTTAACTCGAACTTGCGAGCCAACTTCCACAAGGCAAAAATCGGTAAACGTCCCACCTGCATCGATACCTAGAAAAAATTTACTGGTCAAAGCGCACTCACTGTTCGCATGAAGGGTTGGTCCATTGTAACCTTACCCTTATGACACGCCTATAACAGTATTATGCTAGCCCCAGCCTGGCTTGAGCTTTACCTAAACTGCCCTAAAGAGACCTAGCCTTTGCCTGAACTTCCCGAAGTAGAAACTACCCGAAGCGGAATTGAACCGCATATTGCACAGCAAATCGTAACGAGTGTAGTGATACGGCAGGCGAGGTTACGCTGGCCAATCCCCGAGACTTTATCGACAGATCTACCTGGACAGACAATCCGCGAAGTACGGCGACGAGGAAAATATTTGCTGTTGGAAACCCAACGCGGCACGCTGATCATTCATTTAGGTATGTCGGGAAGCCTGCGCATCTTAGAGACAGATAAGCCGCCGCAGAAGCATGACCATGTTGATATTGGTTTTGGCTCTGGGGTGATCTTACGCTATACCGACCCGCGCCGGTTTGGCTGCCTGCTATGGGAAACTAATGATCTAGCGGATCACCCTTTACTGGCTAACTTAGGCCCGGAGCCGTTAGAGCCAGAATTCGATACTGAGTATTTATTCAAACTTAGTCGGCGCCGCAAGGCGGCTGTAAAGATGTTTGTTATGGATAGCCATGTCGTTGTAGGGGTGGGTAACATCTATGCCAATGAAGCCCTTTTCATGGCCGGCATCAACCCTAAACGCCAGGCGGGCTCAGTCTCCAAGAAGCGCTATTCGCTTTTGGTCGACGCCATCAAAACAGTCTTGGCAAACGCGATTCAAGTGGGGGGAACAACACTCAGAGACTTCACTGGCAGCAGCGGAAACCCTGGCTACTTTAAGCAGTCGTTAAACGTGTACGGCAGGGGTAAAATGACCTGCGTCAGCTGTTCCAACGAGTTAAAAGAAATTCGTTTGGGCCAGCGCACCACTGTTTACTGCCCAAAGTGCCAGACTTAGCCGCTTATTAGGTTTCTTTTATCTTAGGTTTCTTTCATGGCTTTGGCGACAGAGGGGTGGACAAACTTTGAAATATCGCCACCGTAAGAGGCAATTTCACGAACCAAGGTAGACGAGATATATGAGAAGTGCTCGTCTGGAGCAAGAAATACTGTCTCTATCCCAGGCTCTAGCACCCGGTTCATTCCTACCAGCTGGAACTCATACTCAAAATCAGCCACGGTGCGTAAACCACGTAGAATAATATTGGCATTACATTTTTTTACGAATTCGGTTAGCAAAGTATCAAAAGACTCGACTTGGACATTGTCGATATGGGAGAGCACCTCTCTGGCTAATTCGACTCTTTCTTCAGTAGGCAAAGTCTTTGATTTTTGACGATTAGCGGCCACAACAGCCACAATTATATTGTCAAAAAGGCCGGCGGCTCTCTCTACCAGATCAGTATGCCCATTGGTAATGGGGTTAAAAGTGCCCGGATATACTGCTGTTTTCATAGTATCAAACCCTTTGAGGAGCTGGGCATTCTAACCAAATGACTGGCGTCCCACAATCAGCTGGAAATTTGGGCCACAATTCGGCGCTCGAGCCAGTTATTAGTCAACCCAGAGATAAACCCCACATGGCCCCCTTTGTTGTAGAGCTCCAATTCAATATTTGATGGCAGAGTGTTTTTGGCGGGCACTACGGCGTGTGGAATAATGGGATCATTGCTGCTGTGAATTATTAGCGTTGAGGTCTCATTGGTCGCTAAATACTCAGCAGCACTGCAGCGGTCATAGTAATCCTGTGCGCTGGCAAAACCATGCAAAGGCGCTGTCACCAAGTCGTCGAAATCCCACAGTGAGTGACTCGAGTGTAGCGCCGGCAGACTGTCTAAAATCTGTCTTTGCGACTCAGTACCAGTAGCCTCAAAATGACTTTTCTTACGCCTAAGGTCAGCGCTGAGCTGTTTGAAAAAATAACTGCCATAAATTAAGCCGCGGCCGGTCAGCATAGCTTTAGAGCAATCGGCTAAACGGAAAGGTGGCGAGACGGCGACAGCTGCTGAAACTTGTTCATCGACCTGATTTTCTCCCAACCATTTTAACAACACGTTTGCACCTAAAGAGTAACCTACGAAATTGAACAAAGTATTTGGAAACTCATCTCTAAGCCACGTAAAGACTTCTTGTAGATCCTCTGAAGCGCCTGAATGATAGGCGCGAGCAAGGCGGTTAATTACTCCACTGCAGCCACGGAAATTCATGGCAACACTTGGCAGACATTGTGCTTTTAATAGTTCTTGCAGTGCTATTACGTAGGGCGAACTAGAACAACCACATAAGCCATGGAGGATAACGGTAATCGGGGTTTTGTCCTCAGCGCTAGGTTTCATTGCCCAATCAATATCAATAAAGTCCCCATCGCTTAACTCGATGCGCTCTCGCTGCCGAGGAATAATTGTTCTGTAGCTGAACTTCCGCCAAAGTGTTTGCGAATGCCCTTCTGGAAGCCACCACGCTGCCTTAAACTTATCCATTGAGTGCCAGTTATCCTTTTATTTTCTA
>JBLGBD010000165.1:0-5463 GCA_047617585.1 Pseudohongiellaceae bacterium
ACGGCGCCGTCATGGCCTAAATAATGCCATAAGCTGTGGCTAAAATGAGGCACAATTGGCGCTAATACTAAAACTATAATTTGCAGCGCTTCCTGTATCGCCTGCTCATCAGTGCTGGTCATGCTTATGCCGCAGGCATCTTTAAACTTGATCACGCTGTTGAGCAGTTCCATCGTAGCAGCAATTGCTGTGTTGAAAGTGTGGCGTCTGCCATAGTCATCAGTGATTTTCTCTAATGACTGGTGGGTCTTAAGTCGTAAAGCTTTTTGCTCAGCTGAAAGTGAGGCAGTTGAGATGCCACTAGAGTCAATAGCTTGATGTTCTGATACAAGTCGCCAAAGCTTTTTGAGGAATCGATAGCTGCCCTCAACACCGCTGTCAGACCACTCCAAAGACTGATCCGGTGGTGCGGCAAACATGGTGAACATGCGAACTGTATCAGCGCCGTATTTTTCAATCAGCGGCAAAGGGTCGACGGTATTGCCCTTTGACTTCGACATTTTAGTGCCGTCTTTTAGCACCATGCCTTGAGTTAATAGATGTTCGAATGGTTCATCACTGGCAACCATTCCAGCGTCTCTCATGAGCTTGTGAAAGAAGCGCGAATACAGCAAGTGCAATATAGCGTGTTCTATACCGCCAATGTATTGATCGACAGGAAGCCAATAATTCGCCCTTGCATCTAGCATGCTGTCGGTTTGGTCACGGCAAGCGTAACGGGCGTAGTACCAAGAAGACTCCATGAAAGTATCGAAGGTATCGGTTTCACGGGTTGCTGGCCCGCCGCAGTCAGGACAAATTGTTTGATAGAAGTCAGGTATTTTTGCCAGCGGCGAGCCGCTAGCATCAAATTCAATATCTTCGGGTAGAACCACCGGCAGCTGATCGTCAGGGACTGGTAAGGCGCCACAGGCATCGCAGTTGACGATAGGGATTGGAGCTCCCCAATAGCGTTGCCGTGATACTCCCCAATCTCGCAATCGAAAGTTGACGGTTTTGTAGCCTTTGTCTTGGGCAGTCAGAGCTTCAGCAATAGCATCAAAAGCCGCAGTGAAGCTAAGGCCATCAAACTTGCCTGAATTGACCAAGCGGCCCTTTTGTACAAAAGCGCATTTGTCGAGATCGCACTGTGTTTCATCGGTTGGCTCAACCACTTGCTTAATAGGCAGGCCGTACTTCTTAGCAAACTCCCAATCTCGCTGATCGTGGCCAGGAACCGCCATCACTGCGCCAGAGCCATAGCTCATCAACACAAAATTAGCGACAAACACAGGAACCTGTTCCCCCGTTATCGGGTGAGTTGCAACGATCCCAGTATTGCAGCCTACTTTTTCCATGGTTGCCATTTCGGCTTCCGCGACCTTGGTTTTGCTCTCTTCAATGATAAATTTGGCAAGCTTGGGGTCGGTTTTAGCAGCCTTTGTTGCCAAGGGATGTTGTGGCGCAATAGCCACATAAGTAACGCCCATTAAGGTGTCCGGGCGAGTCGTATATACGGCAAGCTCACGCAGCTGCGGATCCGATTCTGCATCGACGGTAAAGCTCAGATTGACGCCTTCACTGCGTCCAATCCAGTTGCTTTGCATAGTTCGAACTTTCTCTGGCCAGCCATCAAGTTTATCTAAGTCATCCAATAATTCTTGGGCATAGTCGGTGATTTTTATGAACCATTGAGGAATACTTCGGCGTTCAACTAGCGCCCCAGAGCGCCAACCGCGACCATCAACCACTTGCTCATTGGCGAGTACAGTTTGATCCACCGGGTCCCAATTCACCTCTGCCTCTTTTTTGTAGACTAAACCTTTTTTGAACAGCGCCGTGAAAAATTGCTGCTCCCAGCGGTAATAGTCCTTGTGGCAGGTTGCTATCTCTCGAGACCAATCATAGGCATAGCCAAGGCGCTGCAGCTGCTGACGCATGTAGTCGATATTGCCGTAAGTCCATTTTGCCGGCGCAGACTTGTTTTGGATGGCGGCATTTTCAGCAGGCAGGCCAAACGCGTCCCAACCCATAGGCTGGAGAACGTTTTTCCCCCGCATTCGCTGATACCGGGATATGGCGTCGCCAATTGTATAATTGCGTACATGGCCCATGTGTAAATGGCCGCTAGGGTAGGGGAACATAGAGAGACAGTAAAATTTCTCTTTGCTAAGGTCTTCTGTTACTCGGAAGCTGTCGTTTTCCAGCCAATGCTTCTGAGCCGCGGCTTCTACTTCTTGGTGATTATATTCTGGATCAATATTATTCATGGGATTTGGCAAGGGCTGAGGCTATTTAATCAAGTTAAAAGGGTGTGTGGGAGTGAACACGTAATGGGTTAAGCATACCTTACAGTAGCGTTTGCAGGTAAGTGTTGAATTGAAAAAGCAGCAAAATAGGGCAGATTGCTCGAGCTAATTTTGCTGCTTTAACTTAGATAGATTTTTTGCGCACATTTACCAAGGTCGAGGTCACCTTGAGAAGCTTAATTTGCCGACTATCAGCATTTAGGATGGTAATAAGGAACGGGCCAATATTCACGGTTTCGCCGCGCTCTGGAATATGTCCAAAATTTTGGAGTACTAGACCACCGATGGTCGTAAATTCCTGATCGCTGAAGGTGGTGCCAAAATACTCATTGAATTCATCCACCGGAGTGAGCGCCTTAACGATATGGTTTTCATCGTCGAATTTCTTGATATAGCTGTCATCATCAACGTCATATTCATCTTCTATTTCGCCGACAATTTGCTCTAACACGTCTTCAATGGTTACTGCTCCGCATACGCTGCCATACTCATCGATAACGATTGCCATATGGTGACGAGTTTCGCGAAACTCTTTCAGTAAGATATTCAGCCTTTTGCTTTCGGGGACAAAAGTGGCGGGCCTAACCACGTCTTTAATATCAAAACGGTCGTTGCTTTCACTTAAAAGTAGGGGCAACAAGTCTTTGGCTAGTAAGATGCCCATGACATTGTCTGTGTTTTCACCAATAACTGGGAAACGGCTGTGGGATGCTTTGGTCACCAGTTCAACCAGCTCTGTGATAGGAAGCTTCGATGAGACGGTAACCATCTGTGAGCGAGGTATCATGATGTCTCGCACCTGCATGCTAGACACCTGCAGAGCGCCTTCGATAATGCCTAGGGCGTCAGCGTCCAACACCTGATCTTGCTCCGCGTTACGCAGCAATTCCAATAGGCTCTTGGTGTCAGTAGGTTCGCCGGTTAGAGCGGTAGTTATTTTATCGATCCAAGAACGTGGTCTTGGATCGATAGTAGATTGATCGTCGGTCATAGCCTGACTCTCTGTCTCCTGAAGTTGTTTGGGCATGGTCGCCAGCTAATTTTTATAAGGGTTCGAAAACCCAAGGTGCTGTAGCGAATCGATCTCTAAATTTTCCATAATCTGGGCCTGATCGTCGGTCTCGTGATCAAACCCCAGTAAATGCAGCGTTCCGTGTACCGTTAAATGAGCCCAGTGTGCAGCAATGGTTTTGCCTTGCGCTAAGGCTTCTTCTTCAAGCACGGGGGCGCAAATAACGATGTCGCCCAAAAATTCAGCCCCCATTGCTTTGATAACATTAGCAGGCATATTGGCTGGAAAAGAAAGCACATTAGTGGGCTTGTCCTTGCTACGGAACCTGCCATTGAGCTCCTTCGATTCACTCTCGTCAACAAATCTTATGCTAATGCTGCATTTTTTAGTGTAGTCAGCGCTGGCAAGAGCGCTAGTAATCCACCGATTGCAGTCAGCAGCAGGGGGAACCCATGCTGCTGAACTCTCGTTGAGAATATCAATATTCACGTTCATTTATGGCATTCACGTCTTGGCTACCTAAAGTGCCTAAAACGCTTTGGTCATACTCATCATAAGCTTCGACAATGCGTTGCACCAACCGGTGCCTCACCACATCCTTGGAGTTGAAATAAGTAAAGCTGATATCGTCAATTCCTTCAAGTATTTTGCTCACATGGACTAGACCGGACCGAGTCCCTTTGGGCAGGTCGATCTGAGTAACGTCCCCGGTGATCACAGCCACGGAGCCAAACCCAATTCGGGTCAAAAACATCTTCATTTGCGTCGTGGTGGTATTTTGGCTTTCATCCAAAATAATATATGAATTGTTGAGGGTTCGACCGCGCATATAAGCTAGCGGCGCTACTTCAATAATATTTTTTTCTATGAGCCGGTCTACTTTCTCAAACCCTAGCATTTCATACAGAGCGTCATATAAAGGCCGCAGGTAAGGGTCAATTTTTTGTGCAAGGTCACCCGGTAGAAAACCTAGCTTTTCCCCTGCCTCCACAGCAGGGCGAACTAACAAGATACGATTAACCTGTTCCTGCATCAGTGCTTCAACAGCGCAGGCGACGGCGAGATAGGTTTTACCAGTGCCTGCTGGGCCTATACCGAAATTAATGTCGTAACGCATTATGCGTTTGACGTATTCTCGCTGATGCAGATTGCGCGGTTTGACTGACAATTTGGGTGTTTTGATAACAAATGTGTTGTCCGCAAAATCTGCTAGCTCATCGTCACCTACTTCCTGTAACGCCAAATGAATCTGATCAGGGCTCAATTGGGTGCCTTTCTCGGTGGCGCTGTATAGATGTTCCAACAGGGCGCTGGCGTCATTGACTGCTTTGTCCTCACCATAAAGATGAAAAACATTACCCCGCTGCTGAATTTTTAGCGACAAGTAAGATTCTATCTGTTCGATGTGTTCATTGAGTCGCCCACACAGGCTGGCTAGCCGCAGGGCATTGTCTGGTGTCAGCGTGAGACTGAGAGTTTGAGTGGTCATGCAGGGCTAGGTATAACCTCGTGGCAAATAATTAGGGTGAGTATAGCAATCAAAACGCGATAGTTGGCAAGCATTAATTTAGGGGCAATTATCAAGACTTGCCGGATTGCTTGCTGCAGCGTTTCTATCTATAGGCGCCCTAGCAGGGAGTTGGGAAGTGCGTCGGTGACTGTCACATCTACAAATTGCCCAATTAATGAGCGGTCATCACACTGAAAATTAACGACTCTGTTGTTTTCAGTGCGTCCCTGGAGGTCCTTCTCGTTCTTCTTTGACACAGCCGTTACTAAAATTCGTTGCTGGCTGCCTACCATAGCTGCGCTTATGGCATTAGCCTGTTTTACAATCTGTGATTGCAAAGTAGCAAGCCTGTGCTTCTTCTCTTGCATCGGTGTGAGATCTTTCAGATCTGCGGCAGGGGTGCCAGGTCGCGCGCTATAAATAAAGCTAAATGAGGTGTCGAAACCTATCTCAATTATCAGGTTCATGGTGTCTTCGAATTCTTTATTCGTCTCTCCAGGAAAACCGATTATGAAGTCTGAAGATAGGCTGATACCTGGTCTATTGGCCATTATTTTGCGCATTAACGATTTGTACTCAATGGCTGTGTGGCCTCGTTTCATTGCGGCTAGAATCCGATCTGAACCGCTTTGCACCGGCAGATGAAGATGAGA
>JBLGBD010000166.1:0-5391 GCA_047617585.1 Pseudohongiellaceae bacterium
TCGGCTACACTGTTTATAGGGCAAGCGCCAAGTTTTGCCGCGCTGGTTTCGAATGTGGCGAGAGAAAAGTCCATTGGTGTTCTATTGTCAATAAGTTAACTTAGGGTGGTTGCCAGTCGGCAAATGTCTGCAGCCGAAGCTGCAAGAGTATCAATTTCCCTCATAAAGGGCGAAGCTGATTAACGAATTGACAGCATCGGTATACACGTTCAAGCAATAACTGCGTTATAATTCGCGACCGCAATAATTGGCGGATGCTCAAGTTTGAACTGTAGTTGTCAGCTTTCACAGAAACTTTGGGGATTACCCTACTCAGTTTCAGTGCCATTTAAGCCACGCATCATACAGGTGAAACCACGACATTCCATTAAAATGAATTAATTCAGGTGTCTTCATGAAGAAATTAGCATTGGTCCTCTTTACAGCTATTGTGACCTCATCAGTGTCTATTGCAGTTCTAGCTCAAGGTGATGCTGCTGCTGGGCAAGCAAAATCGGCGCTGTGCGCCACTTGTCACGCTGCCGATGGCAACAGCGAGCTGTCTATGAACCCAAAATTGGCTGGGCAGAGCGCCGTTTATCTGGCAAAGCAGCTAAGAGATTACAAATCTGGCGCTCGCGTCAATGCAACCATGGCGGCGATGGTGGGCAATTTATCAGAGCAAGACATGCTTGACCTTGCAGCATGGTTCTCATCCCAAGAAGTCACTTTATTGGGTGCAGACGCCGATAAAATTGAGTTAGGTCAGCGGCTTTACCGCGGCGGCAACGAGCAGATTGCGGCAGCAGCGTGTGCGGCATGTCACGGCCCAACTGGTGCGGGCAATGGACCTGCCGGCTTTCCTTCTTTAGGCGGTCAACACCCCGAATACACTTTGCTGCAGCTTAAGAGCTTTAGGTCTGGTGAGCGCAACAATGACAACAACTCAATGATGCGCTCGGTAGTTGAGCGATTAACCGACAAAGAGCTAGAAGCACTGGCTAGCTATGTTTCGGGCTTGAACTAAGCGCAGCTATTGTTAACTCCATCTCATTGCAACGGCGGTTCGCTAGGCGACTTTAAATCAGTGTGGTACGGTTGAACCGACCAAATATAGGTTTTCGGAGCACAAAAATGATTAAACGATTAATTCAGATGGCTGCAGTGTTAATAATGCTGCCTGTTTCTCTCTCAAGTTTCGCGCAGATAGAGCGCTTTGTGGCGGGCACTCACTATGTTGAGCTGGATAATCCGGTCAACACCCGAGACGCGTCTAAAATTGAGGTAATTGAGGCATTTTGGTACGGCTGCTCTCATTGCTTCCGGTTCGAGCCTTTGGTGGTTAACTGGGAAGAAACAGCCCCAGACGACGTAGATTTCACCCGATTCCCAGCAATGTGGAACGGTTTGATGAAGATTCATGCTCAGGTGTATTACACAGCCGAGGCCCTTGATGCCTTGGGCACTGTGCATGAGCCGGTGTTTGATGCGATCAACATCAAGGGCAACCGCCTACAAAGCGAAGCGGCCATTGGCGAGCTGTTTGCCGAGCACGGCATCGCAAAAGCTGATTTTGAGAAGAGCTTCAATTCATTCTCAGTTCGCACTAAAGTAAATCAGGCTGAGAAGCGGATGCAGAACTACCAGATCCGCAGCACGCCAAACATGATTGTGAACGGCAAATATGTCATCACAACAGGCGAAGCCGTTAAAACTCAGGCAGATATGCTAGAAGTGGTCGATTTTCTAGTACAGAAAGAACGCGCCGCAATGGGCAAAGCAGGCGACTAAGAGTCCTTCAACACAGGGCTGGCCAGCTGGCCCTGTGATGTCACACTTTACTGAAAGCATCCCCTACCCCCTTTTTTCTATCCCGGCCTCGTTAGCCTATTCGGTCTTCCTGAGCAGGGTATTTTAATTTCCTCGCCAAGATTCGTAATCACTGCGTATTGCATCAAACTATTTTGCCGATAACCCAGTCTTAACACTTAGATTTGATTCACTATTTTGGTGAATGACGACCACGTTACTGGCATCACTAAACGACATGACTCTGGCGCAAGACCTAAGCTCTCAATTTAAAGCGCGTATTTTGCCTGCTCTGCCGGCGCCTATTCAGGGGCTGTTTGGCGGTGGGTCCCGCAAACATCTGTTTAGTCAGGTGAATCAGCGCTTCCTGCTGTTTAACGACAGCCTGATTAATCTGGATAGCGGCCAAAGCACAGTCATTGAAGTAAGTGGCAAAGATCTGCCAGCGCGAGAATTGGCAGCGGCCGCTAAAAAACTGGCCGCGAGCGAAACCCTAACGGGGGTGATGCTGTATTTACAACCGAGTGAGTTTGTTGCCACCTCTCTCACTATGCCAGGTCTAGATCGAGAGCTGCTTTTGTCAGCCTTGCAGCTACAGGTGGACAATCTATTTCCCAGTTTTAGTGAAAAACTCGTGGTGACTTTGGGTAGCGATAGCAAAGACTCGGAAGAGGCCCCAATTGCGCTTTGGCTCCCCGAAAATTTAATGAACCAGCTATTCGATGAGTTTGCCGCTGCGCAGCTGTTTTTAGTGGCAATAGCGCCGCGGGTAATGCTCGATAGCGCAGTGGCTGCTATCATCGACTATGACCAAAATGGTGGAACACTTGTTCAGTTTTCGCAGGGCGCTGTAGTCAACTGGCTACATATCAACCAGTTCGACATGCTCGATGAGAGTTTAAACCAGCAGTGGGTTTCTACTTTAGCAGGCCTTCAAGTCAACCCATTAACTCTGGACAGCCCTGCAAATTTCACTCAATTTAAAAACGCCCTGCCGTCTCAAGATTATGCCTTCGTGCCTAACGGTGCTCTGCAGGCGCGCAGGCGCGAAGAAAAAAGCCGCAATATCAAATTAGCCGCGGTGTCGGCAGTAGTGTTGATGTTTCTTGCTGCAATTCCCTTTCTGCTGCAGACGATTCAGTTTCGCAGCCTTGCCAGCACTTTGGCTGACTACCGAGCTCAATCTACAGGGGCTAGAGAAGATCAGTCTGTGGTTGTGAATTTCGAAAACCAATGGGGAATTATTACAGACTTTCCAGTGCAAGACGTTCAAGAGGCTATGTTTACTCTGCAAACCATTCTGCTCCCCGATCAATTGGCGTCTTTGGAATTGAACCAAGGATTGATAAAAATTCAGGGCACCAGCTCAGAGCCCCAAGCCATTTTACAGCGCCTAGAACAAGACCCAATGTTTACAGAAGTGGTTTTTTCTCGGGCCACTAACAATAGCCGTTACTACATAGATCTTAGGCTCAGCACCGTTAATTTCGAAGGCTATATGGTGCGGTATTTTCCCGATGAGTAAAGCGCTTAAAGCACGAGGCAATGATGGCTATTAGCAGCCGTGAGAAAAACATACTCTTACTAGCCGCCGCTGTGGCCTTGGTATTTTTTATGTCTAGTATTAGCCCCACTATTGCTGCGCTGTACCGCGACAGAGCTGCGAATATCGACAGCGTAAGTCTAGATATCGAACGCGAACAGCGCTTGATCGCAGAGACCGATCGCTGGCAAGAGCGCAGACAGGCGGCACAGCAGTCACAAGCCGAGCTAGAAAAACAAATTTTTAGCGGCGGCACTATTCCCGTGGTTGAGGCAAACATACAGCGCAATTTGTCGGCTGACGCCAGAGACTCTGGTATTACTGTTAATTCCACTCGCTTAGCCGAACGCTTAGAGACAGATGGCTGGTTACTCATCAGCCAAGAAATGTCCTTCAGCACGACAAATGCGGCCAATACCATCTCTTTTTTGCAAAAGCTGGAAGAGTCTCAGCCCAGAATGCGGGTAACCGATTTTAGTATCAATCGTTCTAGAAACCAGTATTCTGGCTCTATTACTGTGGTGGGTTTTGCGCGCAGCCCAAGTGCATTGGCTCAAGCCGGGGAGGCGCAGTAATGAGTGAAGCACTAGAACCGACCTTGGCATTAGCCCAAGATATTACCCTACCCATTTTTACTCAGCTGTTAGAGCCCCACGGTGTGGCGCCGGCCCAAGATTTCAGCGAAAGTGGCCAGCTGTGCTTTAGTGTTTTGCCTAACTTGGAAGTCAGGGCGCGAATCAGATTTATCATCAGCGACTCAATTCGCTTTAAGCAGGTGGGCGACGAAGACTTGCGGCGCCTTATGAAGCACTGGCGGGCGAAGCTTTCCCCAACCATTGAAAACTCAGACGAAGACATTTTCGTGTCTGGCTTTGAAGACGACGAAGAGCTGAAAGACCTCGCCTCCGACGCGCCAATTATTCGCTTAGTAAATCACTTATTTGCCCGGGCTTTGGATTTAAATTCCAGTGACATTCACTTTGAGCCCAACGAAAATTTTCTAGATATTCGCTGCCGGGTTGACGGCATCATGACTCGCATAGAGCGGCTGCCAAGTAAGATTCACACGGCGGTAGCATCGAGGTTGAAACTGATGGCCAAGCTGGACATCGGCGAAAAGCGCTTGCCCCAAGATGGCCGCATCGACTATCAGCTGGGCTCGCGGCATTTAGACATGCGGGTGTCGACTCTGCCTGGGGTGCATGGAGAATCTATCGTGCTGCGAATTCTCGATAGAAGCGACACCTCGGTATCCCTTCTACAGCTTGGGATGCCGGAAAGTATCCTGCAGCAGTACCAAGCGATGATCACCCAGCCCCACGGTATGATTCTCATCACTGGGCCGACAGGAAGCGGCAAGACTACAACCCTGTATGCCACGCTGGAAAAAATAAACAGCGAGAAGCAAAAGATCATCACGGTGGAAGACCCGGTTGAATATCAGCTAGAAGGCATTACCCAAATACAGGCCAATGCCAGTATAGGTCTGGGGTTTGCAGAAGGGCTTAGGTCTATCGTAAGGCAAGATCCGGATATCCTAATGGTGGGTGAAATTCGCGATCATGAGACGGCAGAAATCGCTATCGAATCGGCCCTAACCGGGCACTTAGTCTTTTCTACTCTTCACACTAACGATGCCGCGGGCGCAGTTACCCGCCTGCAAGATATGGGAGTAGAAGGCTACCTTATTAGTTCAAGCTTACTGGCCATTCAGGCGCAACGGCTGGTGCGCAGAGTCTGCACCGACTGCTGCGAATCGGTAGCGATTAGCGCGGATGAGGTGAACGTGCTTGAGTTGGGTGGGGATGACAGCTTTTCGATTAACCGCGGCGCTGGTTGTGAACGCTGCGCAAATACCGGCTACAGGGGCCGTATTGGTTTATATGAGCTGTTGATAATGAGCGATGCTATTCGCCATCACATTGCCTCTGGTGCTGATGCCAATGTCATCCGCGATCAGGCCATAAAAGAAGGCATGCGCACCCTCAGGCAAGACGCCTTGGAGAAACTCAAACAAGGGCTAACCACACCTGAAGAAGTGGTTAGGGTGACCAGAGCCA
>JBLGBD010000167.1:0-5311 GCA_047617585.1 Pseudohongiellaceae bacterium
GCCATTGGGGTTTTTGCAAGCTTACGCGAGGTTCTAGTTTTCGGTTCAATTTTTTCAGATCTAGACTTATTGACCTCCAAAGTCGGAATGCCGAACGATACAGCGCTCAACACAAGGGAGAATCAGATCTTTAGCTTTGGCCTACTCCAGCCAGGAGCTTTTATCGTGCTGGCCTTGGTCATTGCTGGCAAACGTTGGCTAGATCAAAGTATCTTAAAACCCAAAAATCAACCATCTGAACCCGTCGAAAAAATAACTCGCGCACGGGTTACAGGCAAACTATGAACAAGCTTAAGCGCACTGAAATATTTAGACGCTGGCGAGAGGAAAATCCGACACCAAAAACTGAGCTAAAATATAACAGCAGCTTTGAGTTATTGGTTTCCGTTATTCTTTCAGCGCAGGCAACTGATGTCAGCGTCAACAAGGCAACAGATAAACTGTATCAAGTTGCCAACACCCCTTCGGCCATTTATAGCTTAGGGGTTGAAGGACTCAAGGGGTACATCAAGACGATAGGTCTATACAACACTAAAGCTGTCAATGTCATCAAGACATGTAAAATTCTGGTGGACGACTATGACTCTCAAATCCCACAGACTCGAGAAGCCTTAGAAGAACTGCCGGGCGTTGGCAGAAAAACCGCCAACGTCGTGCTCAATACCGCATTCCGGCAAATCGCCATGGCAGTTGACACACACATCTTCCGCATTTCTAATCGCACCGGAATCGCGCCGGGTAAAAATGTCGTCGAGGTTGAAAAACGTTTGATCCGCCTAGTTCCTCAAGAGTTTTTGCTGGATGCGCATCACTGGCTTATATTGCATGGACGCTACGTGTGTTTGGCGCGCAAGCCTCGCTGTGGCTCTTGCTTAATCGAAGATCTTTGCGAATATAAAAATAAAATTGACGATTAGCAACCAGCGTCAATTCACAATCTATCGTTCAACAAGTGCATTGGCACATCTTCACTGGAGAATTCGTGATCAAACAATGAACCAGTATCGCACCCTAGTTTTCTCAATAGCGCTATTTGATCACCTCTAATCACTTCCGCAGCGGTCACTTGTGCACCGTATTCATGTGCGATGTCGATTACACTTTTCAGTACCACCTCACATCTAGGAGTTGCTAAAGTTGAGCGCAAGAAATTTCCGCCAAGTTTGACGCCATGAAACACAACATCACTCAGGGTTGCCAATGTGAGATAATTAGATCCAAAGTCGTCGAGGATGATGCGAATGCCACGGGCGTTGAGCGATTTAAAAAGGGTGCTGAATGCAGCAAGGTTATCGCGATTCAGGTTAGCTTCTGACACTTCGAACTCCAAATAGGCTGGATTAACTTGGGTTCGCTGCAATACTTTTTCCAATGAAGCGTCAAAACCACGATACAGTAAATGCACCAAAGATAGCTTTAAACGAAGGCGAAAATCTGACTTGTCTAAATTCCAGCTTTTCCAGTTCTCGCAGGCCTGTAGCAACACCCATTCACCGATAGCCGGCATCACCCCAGACTCCTCGGCTACAGTTTGAAACTCACTAAACTTCATTTTTCCCAGTTCTTGATGACGCCAATACAGCTGCGCCTCTACTCCACACATTCTGGTAGAGCTCAAATTAATGACCGGTTTATAACTCAAAAATAACTCTTTTTTGGCAAGCACTTGATGCAACTGAGTGGCTAAAGCAAAGTTTGCGACATTGGCCAACGCCATGCCGTTGTTATAAATCTCGACTCTACCCCGCCCCAGGGATTTCGCTGTTTTTAGCGCCCTATCTGCATTTCTAATAAGTATATCTACTCGACTCCCAGCCTCGGGAAATGTAGCGATTCCAGCGCTGGCGCTGACAAATATTTCGTGCCCACCCACCAAGAAAGAGCCTTTGAACACAGTAATCAGCGCATGTGCCGTGGTAAGTGCAATCTGAGTACTTGCCAATGCCGGCAACAGCATAGCAAATTCATCGCCGCCTATTCTTGCCAGCGACGCTTTCGGTGGCAGACAGTTACTTAAACGTTGAGCAATTGCTTTCAATAATTGGTCACCAATTTCTTGCCCTAGGCTTTCGTTGATGTAGTCGAAATGATCTAGGTTCCAAAGCAGCACCGCCGCCGACTCGCCCGGTATATTCGACTCCAAAGCCACCTGAGCCATCTCCACAAAACTATCTCGATTGGTCAGGCGGGTCAGCGGGTCATAACGAACCAGTGACGACAAGCGTTCATCGCTGTATTTCTGATCTTGAAGTTCACTAAACACAATCAGCGAGTCTACTTTTGAAATGGACTTTGCGGCTTCAGCCAACGGATAAGCAATAAAGGTCACAATAAGCTTATGGCCATCCCCACACCAAAACAGAGTGTGTTCAACTTTCGTGGTTTTATCGTCTTGGCATGCCCGATACAGCACGCTGTCCTGCCACGTTGAGGCGACATCATGAGTCTGACGTTCCAGCAGACTTTCAAAATAAAGCCCAAGCAGTGACGGCAACGTAGTTCTTAACATTGCTGCTGCTGATGGGTTGGCATAGACAATATGCCCTTCTTGGTTGAGTGCCAGCATGCCTTCAGGCGCGGCAGAATTAGTTCGGATTTTGTCTTTGTAGTAAGTGCTCAGAAAATGATATCGGCTATGCAGGACCAAATATTTCTCTACCTTCTCAATCAATATCATCCGATTGATAGGTTTATGTAAGGATTCAACGGGAGCTAGCATTACACTGTGGGATTGAGACTCTGCCAGCGACAGGTTAGGCGCCATGAATATCACTGGAATCTGGGCTGTAGCAGGGTTTGCGGCAAGCTTATTTAGCACCTGATAGCCATTCATACCTGGCATTTCTACATCAAGCAGGATCAGAGCGAAATCATAACGAGTAGCAAATTCAAGTGCTTCACTGCCAGACTCGGCAAGCATCGGAGTGACTTCCAATGCTTGCAGCATGTCCATTAGCAAGACGAGATTACGTTCGTTGTCGTCAACCAACAATATTCTAGGTTGCTCTGCAGACATAAAAGGGCCTTCGGTGATTGGTTACTAACGCTAAAAGTATAGTCAGCAATCTCACCTAGGGCCTTTAAATTTACACCTTTAGCTGCTGCGGCCCTTCATGGCAGCAATGCGCAGACGCAAGGCATTAAGCTTGATAAAGCCTGCCGCATCTGCCTGATTGTACGCCCCGGCATCGTCTTCAAATGTTGCGATAGTTGCATCGAACAAACTATCTTTAGATTCGCGCCCCACAACGATCACATTTCCCTTGTAGAGTTTTAAGCGCACATTGCCGTTAACAAATTTTTGCGTTTCATTGATCAAGGTCTGCAATGCCAAGCGCTCTGGTGCCCACCAATACCCGTTGTAAATTAAAGTTGCGTATTTGGGCATAAGTTCATCTTTCAAATGCGCCAACTCTCGATCCAGTGTAATTGATTCAATAGCTCGATGGGCTTTAAGCATTATAGTGCCGCCAGGGGTTTCGTAGCAGCCTCTGGACTTCATCCCGACATATCTATTCTCAACGATATCAGCCCGGCCAATACCATTGGCACCGCCAACGGTATTGAGTTTTAAAAGAACCTCAGCAGGCGAAAGTTCAATTGAATCAATCGCAACGATGTCACCACGCTCATAGCGCAAATCAATATAGGTTGGCAAATCTGGCGCATTTTCCGGAGAAACGCTCCACAGCCACATCTCTTCGTGTGGTTCAGCAGCGGGGTCTTCCAAAATATCTCCTTCATAGGAGATATGCAGCAAATTGGCATCCATGGAATAGGGGGATTTGGCACCCAGCTTTTTCTCCACTGGGATTTGGTGTTGTTCGCAATAAGCGAGTAGTTTATCTCGTGAGTTTAAATCCCATTCTCGCCAAGGCGCGATAACCTTGATGCCAGGGCTTAATGCATAGGCTCCTAGTTCAAATCTTACCTGATCGTTACCCTTGCCTGTGGCGCCGTGAGAGATAGCATCGGCTTTGGTTTGAGCCGCGATTTCTACTAATCGCTTAGCGATTAGGGGCCGTGCGATGGACGTGCCCAATAGATACTCACCTTCGTATTGCGCATTCGCCCGAAACATGGG
This sequence comes from Pseudohongiellaceae bacterium, assembly GCA_047617585.1. GTDB lineage: Bacteria > Pseudomonadota > Gammaproteobacteria > Pseudomonadales > Pseudohongiellaceae > UBA9145. Next base: position 4,085 of record JBLGBD010000167.1, read on the forward strand.
AAACACAAAATCCCGCACGAACTCTTCACGCAGATCCTCAATATAGATCTCTTTGATACCCATCAATTCGGCTTTGGCTCGAGCCGGCTCTACTTCGCTACCCTGCCCCAAGTCAGCGGTGAAGGTCACCACCTCACAGTCATAGGTCTGCTGTAGCCATCTCGCGATTACGGATGTATCCAAGCCACCTGAATACGCCAAAACAACTTTATTAAACTCTGACATGTGTTACTCCATCGGGCTGCTACCAAACCGCCGGGACAATACACTTTAAAGTAGCGAGGTAGCGGCGAGCATTGGCCATTAGAAAATGGCGCGAGCTGACTATGCCCCGCGCAAATCGGTAGTCTAACACCAACTCAGATGAAGATTAACAAAACCAAGTCTACTTTGGGTTTACGGCATACTTAACTGAACGTTGCTACGCAGGACAACCACGTTCACGCGGCGGTTTCGATCGCGGTCGCTGGCTGTTTTTTCAGATTTTACGATGAGATACTCCTCTCTCTCGCCGTGGGCTCTAGTAGCAATCCTCTCTGTGTCTATCCCTTTGGCTATTAAGTAATTAGTCACCAAAAAAGCACGCTCTTGGGAAATCAGCAAATTATCTCGCCTTTCGCCTTCGGTATCGGTGAAGCTGTCAACTTCAAAACCAATAACGGATGGATCAGCGTTGGCGTAGAGCACAATATTGTCCAGTAGTTGCTTGGCAGATCGACTAAGAGTTCGAGCCCCGCTAGGCCAAAGTACACTGGAACGTTGAATTTGCTCAAAATTTACGGGTAATAGGCTGCCTTGGCAGCGCTGGTACTGGGAAAAAGCTTGTTGGAATCGCAGTGGCGATAAAATCACCTCCACCGCTTTTTCCGGATCGAAGGCTGAACGGCCGGTGAAGGTAGGCATCATGCCTGCCAGCATTTCTGACATCATTTGTTTTGCGCCATTGGTTTCAAGCCGAATCAATCCGCTATCGACTACATCTATGAAGCCGAAATGCTGTTCACTGGCTTGCAGTTTCCAAGGCGGCGGCACAGACCGAAGCTGTACCCGATATTCACTTAATGTGGCGCCGTGTGAAGTTAAGTTCAACTGTAATTTCTCGCCCGCGCGATGATAAAAAGTCGCCTCTCCAAACAGCGGAATAGTTTGATTTAACTTACATTCGAACACTGACGAGGCGGCTATCCACGCTGCATCATGCAATGGCGCTTGATATACATCAGCCTG
>JBLGBD010000168.1:0-5146 GCA_047617585.1 Pseudohongiellaceae bacterium
TAAGGCAGTTTCTGGTACGTCTGAAAAAGGCATGTCTTCCATTTTATAAAGAAGATCACGCGTGTTCTTAAGGGCTAAAGGTGACATCTGGCACAGTTTGTTGGCAAGCTCTCGTGACTTTTCCCTTAACTTGTCACTAGCAACAACCTTTGTGATCAGCCCGAGTTGCTGAGCCTCTTGCGCAGAGATGGGTTCGCCAGTGAAAATAAGTTCAGCGGCGCGCATTCTGCCGATTAAACGTTGCAGATACCACACGTGCATTCCGGGCGGCCCGGCAAGGTTTGGTACGCCAGGATAGCCAAAATCAGCATCATCAGCCGCGATAATCATGTCGCAGGCGAATGCCAGTGTGCACGCACCTTCTCTGACATAGCCATGGACTGCAGCAATAATAGGTTTAGATAAACCGCGTACAATTTTAAGAGTGTCTATATAAAATAGGCGAAGAAATTTCTCCATGGCAGCGGAGTCAAAGCCATCAAGAAATTTCAAATCAAGACCGGCGGACAAGCCTTTTCCCGCACCCATAAGAATAATGACTTTAACACTGGGGTCTTCATCCGCGAGTGTAAGGGCTCGATGATACTCCCGCGTAGAGTCTTCATTGATTAGATTGAGAGGGGGTTTATCCAGAGTGATCGTTGCAATCTCTGAATCAACGGCATAGTTAAGTGTCTTAAAATCATTAGTAGTCATGTTACTGATTCTAAATCATTGCCAGTGGGCGTGGGTACTAAAAATACCGAATACCAGAACGGGCAAACATAGCGATATGCCTAAAGCCTCGCTTAGCTGCATAGCCACCGCCATTTATCGGGATGTTATATCAAGTTAACTGGTGATTATACACTTTAACTATCAGAACAATCCGTCAAAACTAATATTCCCGTGGTCGCCTGAGAAATCAAACGGCAGTTCTTCCGGTAAAACAGCTTGTGTTTCATCCGACTTCACCAATTGTGTAATTTTGTGAAGATTTTGCATTGAGAGTAACTGTAAAAATATTAAAGACAGCGCGCCTTCTTCTCTAAGATCAAGAAATGCATCAGCTGTCAACGAATTAAATTTTTCTTCGTTAATACGAATAAGCCCCTCGATGGTTTTTTCTGATTCGCCGTTTCGAATTATGATAGGCCATGGTTCTAGTAGGTCTAACTTCTCCAGCACCTTGCAGATAGCATGAGTTGCTTCTGCGTTGCGTGCTATCCCCGAAAGAAAATCGATGATTTTTTGTATCCGATCACTTGGCTCACCCATGTCATCAAATATTTCTTCACCTTCGTAATCACTTATCGAATCTGTCTTTATACAAAGAGTCTGCTTGTCCTCTTGTGTAGTGGCAAGTGCGAATGGATCGCCACGATAGAAAGCCGGAATATAGCCAGCCAACCACTGCCCGGCACTATCAACCACGCAACTATTGCCTGCACCGAACCCTAGAACAGCACAGAGCTCAAGCCTATCTTCAAGTTTGGTAAACGCAATAGGAAGATGAAGCACAGCTTTGGGAACTTCTAAAGCTACTATAGGACAAACGGAGTCTTGAGCCGCAAACTCGTAATTTGAAAACGGCTTCCAATATTTTCCTTTATGCAGGCTTTTCGAAATCGCCTCATAATTTGACATAGCAAGTTCCTTTTACACCTGGCATATCTTTGAGTTTAAATGTTCACTAACCGAATTCATGGTGCTGTTATGTCGAAATGATACCACAGCTCTTAGGTTACATTGGCCTTAGAACCCGCCCTGTTTTGGAGCTTGGCTCATACCCAACTAGCATTGGGGGGCTTTGCCACCGCTTGCGACTGATTCCTAAAACCAACCATGGGTGTTGAAAAATCGAATATCAGAGCGGGCAAACATCGCGATATGCCTAAACCCTTTCTTCGCCGCCTAGCCACCGCCATGGCAGATTTTCATCGCAGGAACATAGGCAATGTCACCTAGCTTACTAAGCCGTAAAGAAAGGTCGAAGTCTTCAAAATAGAGGAGGTAGCCTTGGTCAAATCCTTCTGCTGTTAACAGTGCTTCGCTTCTGCGCAGCATGAAACAACCACTGGCAATTGTAATAGGCGCGGTGGGCTCGGTTTCACTGAGCTCTCGCATTTTATAGCGGCCTAGACGAGCTGCAAATTGTGTTTTCCACCTATTTGGCAAAAAGCCTCGAACGAAGAGGTTAGCTACAGACGGGTAGCGCTTACACAAATACTGTTTTTCGCCCCTTGGGTTAGTGATGTAGGGCGGGTGTATGGTGTCGGAGTAATTACTCCGACACCTGATCAACCCTGGAAGCGAATATCATTGCTATCGTCTGACTATTCGCACTCACTTTTTCCCACCGTGTGAACATTAGCTGGCCAAACTCCATTTGCTGGCATTACACCGTAGTAGAATTCGCCATCGAACGGCACTTGGTGCATAAAATGATTTCCCTCATCATCCATTTCATCTATGCATAGTCCATACAATACATTGATTCCAGCTAGATCATTGATAGTTAACTCCTCAGAATCAATGTCGATCAACTGCGAAGCCATGATCGAGGGTTGCTCTTCTTCGTGGTCTAGCCCCAAACAATAGCCCCATTCGTGATGAAGAATTTTCCCAATGTTATCTTGGTCAATATACTCATTGTTGAGCCAGATATCGCAGTCGACTAATTTGTAGGTGGTTTTTCCCCAGTAGCGTTTAGCGCTGCCAAGGGTTGAGAATACTTCATCTGAATCGATTGAATCAGGCAATATAGACAAAGCTTGAATTCTCTCTGGAGCGCAATAAATCGTTGGTTTTAAGTCAAAGCCGATCTCATTTCTTTTGCCGCCGTAAGAGTTGTCGATTGGCGTCATCTCCTCAATAACGCTAGGAATTAACTCCACGACAAAGTTGGGGCAATCGCGACTAGAGTATAAAGTCACGTTGCTGTACCAGCATTTTTTCTGAAATTTCGAAGCCCTGACTAGGGGTGATTACATTTGATGATTAAATTAGCCCTGTAGTCAGGGTGTACAAATTAAGTTTAGTGGATAAATTTGCCGCCATGGGGGAGCTTGGTAGTGAAATTAGTGCTGAGCTTTTATTCTACTTACTACCTAGTTTTCAGTGGGTTAGTTTCTAAAATTCCCGCCATTATGACTAGACTTCATGACAAAATTCCGGTAAGCCGGCGGGAAATTAATTACTAAAACTTATTCCAGTGTTTTAGTTTCCAAAACCCGCCATTATTACTAGACTTCTTAACAAAACTCCGGCAAGATCTTAAGCACTAATTTCTAATCCTGTGGGAAGCACGAATAATGGCAATTCAATATGACGCTCCGTCAACTCAAGAAGCGGTAAATACACAAGTTGAGCAGTCATCGTTTTCTGCGGAAACCAAAGCGGCCCTCATACAACTTCTTAGCAGCAGAGGCGGTAGCGGCAACGATACGGTAGACGGCGGTACGGGTACGGATAACCCTGGCACCGTCAAAGTGGCTGCGGTTAGCGTCTCAAGTAGTGGTGTTGTAACGATTCCAGAACCAACTGAACCAGATGGCACGCCAGGTCGCACGACCGACTTCTTGCTCGTCAACATCCCCACACCCACTGATGAGACCACTGGCGTCCCTATTATAGACCCGACACCAATTCTTCTTGAGCTCAGCCCTGCAGCTTTGCTAGTCCCCGTCATTAGTTTTGATACAAGTACGCCTATTAGTGTGACATTTAATACTATTCCTCGCGTCATTCTGTCGGGCAGAGGCAGTGACAACATTACGGTCCGCGGCGACGCCAACACGACTATCGAGAGTGCTGGCGGCAACGATACCTTGACTACCAGCGGTGGTGAGGATTTCATCACAGTGCGGGCAGGCGGTAACACAAGTGTGACGACTGCAGCGGGCAACGATACTATTCGTGCAGGCTCTGGTAACGATACGATTGATGGAGGGTCAGGTCTTGATCTTCTTCAATATAGCAATGCAGGCGCTGCATACACGATTAGCAAAAACCAAACAAGCGGACAGCAGCAGGTGACAAGTGCCGACGGCACCCAAACCATTGTTGATGTCGAGCGTGTGTTCTTCAGCGACAAGAAAGTTGCGCTGGACTTAATGCCAGAACAGAATGCGGCGATGTCCATCCAGATCATCAATGTCATAGGCGCTGAATTACGCAGTGATCCTCAAGCTGTCGGCTTGATTCTGGATCTGTTTGATTCCGGCATGAGCTTGGACATGCTCGCGCAATATGCGATCGATCAAGGCTGGGTGACTGCGTTCGCTGGCTCGGGCAGTAACGAAGATTTGGCCCGAATAGCGTACACCAATATCTACGGTGCCGCGCCTGACGAGGCGCAGCTTGATTTTGCGCTGAGCTTCATGGATGGCAGACTGGCTAACTTCACTCAGGCCGAGTTCATTGCGACAGCAGCTAGATTCGAGCTAAACAACGACGCCATCGACTTGGTCGGTCTGCAGCAGACCGGGGTAGAGTTTGTGGTATAGCCGGTGGCCCACAGTAGTGGGCTGCTCTAGTTCGTAAGATGTATCGACTAAACCAGCTCCGAATTCTGTGTGGTGTTTTTACCCACAGGGTCTGGAGCTGGTTTTTTTGAGAGCTGTGATAATCCGACCGTGAACATCCTCTTTATTCATCAAAATTTCCCCGGACAGTTTCGTTATTTAGCGCCAGCTCTGGCTGAGCGTGGACATCAGGTCTTGGCCATTGGCTCCAAGGGCAATATCGGTGCGCTGCCCGGCGTGGAGCTATGTCATTACGAGTTGGATCGGGGTAATACTCCAGGTATCCACCCACTTGCCAGTGAATGGGAAACCAAGGTGCTGCGAGGCGAGGCCTGTGCTCAAGTCGCCGAGCAGCTCAGGCGCCGCGGTTTTGTGCCAGATCTGATCATTGCTCATCCCGGCTGGGGTGAGGCGCTTTATCTACAGGATGTTTTCCCCGATTCTCCGATGCTCTGTTTTACGGAGTTCTTCTATCGCTCTGCGGGCCCGGAAGTAGGGTTTGACCCTGAATTCCCCAATAGCAGCCTTCACGATATGGCTAGGATTCACACCAAAAATGCAAATTTGCTGCTGGCTTTAGAGCGAATGGATGTGGGTATATCGCCCACGCGTTGGCAGGCATCACTGCATCCACAATGGGC
>JBLGBD010000169.1:0-4819 GCA_047617585.1 Pseudohongiellaceae bacterium
GCTTACGCTCAAGATATCTTGGGAGGGTTGGGATTGATCGAGCGAATTATCTAGGTTGGGGTATTTTGAAAAAGCCATGGCTGGAGTCTAACCCAGCCAAGCTTGGCGAGGAATGGTTTCTCGAGGTTTCTTGAATTTGTCGCCAGCTAACCCTGAGGTGTCAGCCTAGAGTTAGCTGGCGGCAAAGCCACGCCAGCTATAGGTTGCTGCTGCATGCTAGTTATTATTCTATGGCTTAAGTGCTTACTAGCCACCACCGGTTAGGCTTTTGTCCTGCTTCACAAACGTTTCTTTGAAGCGCAGGCTGCCATCGGCATCTATGGCAGTGACATCCGCGTGGTTGCCCGCCGGGCCGAAAGGAAAGGTGACTTTGACGAAAGCTTGAGCTCCGGCGCTGCTGATTAAGCCAGCGCTTATCGCAAAGCTTTTTGACAAGCCCACAGCGCTCCATTCGCAAGCACCATCACCAGAGGACTCGATCTCGAACAGTTCATCTCCGTATTTATGGTCTTGATCTAAAGCGCGAAGAGTCAGCGTGCATTTGCCTTCGCCGTTAGCATCGCCATTGGACTGATAGATACCATCTACAAGTGATTGAGCTTGAAGGCTTGAGCTTAGTAACAAGCCTGCTGAAACAGTCGCGCCTAGCAATAGATTCAAGTTACGCATAGTGCACCTTTTTATGTTTAGTTGATTTAGGTGATAGTTGACTTGACTGATACTGGGACAGCGCCAGATACCAGAGCCAAATCTGTGGACTCGAAGCATAGCCCAGCGGCCGTCACGCATCTTGACCTAAATCAAGCTATAGACGGGCAGTGAAGGTTTTAGACCGAGCAATTAGCGAGATAGGAGAAGGGTCGATGCAATGTTGGCTGTTACATTGGCAGCAGTGAGAAACATATCAACAACTAGATCGATTGCTATGAGTATGCCTATGCCTTCAACCGGTAGACCGAGTGACAGATAAACTGGTGCCATTATCAGAAGGCCGCCACTTGGGATCCCCGGGGAATAGAAACTGAAAACACCGATGGCCGCGGCTATAAGAAAAAGCTCGTAAGTGCTTAGATCAATACCATACAGGATAGCAACAAAGTAAGTGCCAGATGTGCGCGCAATAGGAGATGCAAATTTAAGCAAGGTAACAGCTGCTGGTAACACTAAACCGCTGACATGACTGGTGGCACCGAGTTGCTTGACTGCGGCAAACGTTGCTGGCAATGCGGCCAGGGATGAACGAGTGCTAAATCCAATAATTTGAGCAGGCAACGCCCGGCGTGCGAATTCGCGAATTGGCACTTGGGTAAAAAAGTGAACCACTAGATACAGGCTTAAAGCCAAAACCAATATCAGCATGGAGGCTAGGAAAATAAACGCCGCCAATGCTCGCACAGCATCAAAGCCCAAGGTGGCGGCCAGCGGAAAGACTAAGCCAAAAATACCCAGCGGCGCTAGTCGCATAATCCACGCGATCAAGATCTGCATCGCATCGCGTAACCCAATGAAAAAACTGACCACGGTGCCGCGATGCTCAGATTCAACTTTGCTGAGTGCGCTGGCAAATAAAGCAGTGAACACCAAAAGTGGCAAGACCGACCCATTTGCGGCAGCAGCGATTGCATTGGATGGCACGAGAGCGACTAACCAATCGCTAAAGGGAGGCAAATCGGTGGCAGTAGAATCACCTCCTACACTCGCAAGCAAACTGCTGGCGGCACTTGGATCAATTTGGATCAATGAAATTAAAGGCGGAGCGAACAGAAATGTACAAACGGTTGAATAAACTATTAAGCCTATAAACAGCAAGACGGTTTTGATGCCAAGACCAGAGTTACTCTGTGAGTCAGTCGAATCCGTAATGGCCGTAACAAGTAACGCCATGAGCAGCGGTATCACGGTCATTCTTATGCCATTGACCCACAGCGTACCAATAGGCGCGAGCAATGCTGCGAAACGTTCGGCTAGTGATGGGCTAGTTATGGATAAACCAGCCCCCAGCGCTAAACCGAGAATTAGGGAGGCCAATATCCACTTTGAACTGTTGGGTAGTGAAATAGACATTGGCTGGAAACCTTAAAATTAGGTGGAGTGGTGGGCCTTTGCTTATTGCGATCCACTGGTTTAACTTAGCAACCGGTAGGTTGTGAATTCAAAGTAGCACTGCTGCGACGGGAGTTCAAATCACTGCACGCATTTCACTGATTGCAGGGACCCTATCACTTTGCTACCTTCAAACGAACAGTGAGAGTGGAGCTGACCTCAACGGCAGCAGACGCATTGAGAGACCTAAAAAAATAATGACAAAAATCATCAAGAAGTCCTCTACTACAGTTCCCGCAATCTCTGTCAGTAGGCGTAATCTGTTTAAGCTCGGCATCGTCTCCGGTATCGCCATCCCCTTGTCTGCACTAGCTCAGCCCCCTGATCGAGCCCGCCCTCAAGCTGGAGATACCTTAGTATTTGAGGAAGGTCCGCACCAAGGCGAAGCTGTTACGTCAGGCCTGCTTGAACTAGAACAGCGGCCTTTAGCGGCCCTGGCTAGAGATCCGCAAACTAATGTTCTTAGAAGCGGCTCTAGGCTTAACCGAGTTGTAGTATTGAAGGTAGATGCGACTAAACTCGAGCCTCGCTATAGGCGCTACGCTGCTGACGGCGTTATCGCCTATTCGATTGTCTGCACTCACACGGGCTGTGATGTCACTAAGTGGGATGCTGGTTTACTGCTGATGGCATGCCCCTGTCACGAGTCGCAATTCGACATCTATGCTGGAGGTAAAGTAGTGGGCGGTCCTGCCCCGCGGCCTTTGGCGATGCTACCACTAAAACTTGAAGACGGCGTGGTCAAAGTGGCCGCCGCATTTGCTGGTAAAGTTGGGTTTACACAACAATTCTAACGCCTTAAGCATCGCGCTGCGGCTCCGCCCGAGGAAAGACCATGTCGAAGTACTTTATTAACCTGATAGCCAGTAGTTTAATTATGCTCGCAGCCTTTGCTGCACATGGGCAAACGCTGTCTCCTTACAACCCAGTGACCGATGAGCGACTGTTGAACCCCGAGCCCGACAATTGGTTAATGTATAGGGGCTCCTACGATTCTCATGGCTTTAGCCAGCTAGATGAAATCAACACTGAAAATGTGTCAGGGCTTAAAAATGTGTGGAGCTTCGCTACCGGCCTGAGAGAAGGTCATCAGGCACCGCCGATTGTGAACGATGGCTACATGTATATCAGTACCCCGCAAAATCATGTGCTAGCGCTGGATGCAAGAACGGGTGATTTGCTGTGGCGCTATGTCCGTTATCTGCCCGATGATCTATTTCAGTTTCACCCGACTAATCGTGGCGTGGCGCTGTACGGCGACAAAGTCTATTTGGCAACGGTCGACGCCTATTTAGTTTGTCTTGATGCATTGACTGGCGAGGTGATCTGGGAAGTGCCGGTGGAGGAGTATTACAAGGGTTACTATATGACGCTTTCACCGCTGATTGCCGAGGGCAAAGTGATGGTCGGAGTCTCTGGTGGTGAGCTAGGTATTCGCGGCTTCGTCGCAGCCTACGATGCACAAAGCGGTGAAGAAGTATGGAAAACTTATACCATTCCGGCACCAGGAGAGCCGGGCTCAGAATCTTGGCCCGAAGATTCATGGCAGAACGGCGGGGTGCCGGTTTGGATTACTGGATCATATGATCCAAAATTGAATTTGACTTACTGGGGCACCGGCAACGGTGGTCCCTGGATGGGGGATACGCGGCCCGGCGATAATCTATATTCAACCTCAGTAATTGCCTTAGATCTAGATACCGGTGAATTGAAAAATCACCATCAGTATCACTGGAATGATTCTTGGGATTGGGATGAAGTGTCAGCCCCCTTACTGATAGATTTTCAGCGCGAAGGGCGCACTGTGAATGGGTTGGTACACGCTGGCCGAAATGGTTACCTGTGGTTTCTTGAGCGGGCCGCCGACAAAATAAGTTTTGTCGATGCCAAGCCTTACGTCTATCAGGATGTATTTACCAGTATAGATCCAGTCACAGGCCGGCCCGAATACGATATGACGAAAAAGCCAGGAACCGGATACGAAGCCAATTTCTGCCCTTCCTTATGGGGCGGCAAAGACTGGCCCCCAGCCGCATTCAATCCAGTGACTAGACTTCTGTTTATTCCTGCCAATGAAAACGTGTGTTCCACTATGGTTGGCGAAGAGGTGCAATACAGCCCCGGCAGGGCCTACATGGGGCGGGGTGATTCAGATAATGGTGGTTTTTTTGTCAGACCGGGCGCGGATCATATTGGTGAACTACAGGCCTGGAATGTGGATACCCGAGAACTAGAGTGGACCACCACATTCGAAAACCAGAACTGGGGGCCGGTGCTGGCAACCGCGGGAAACCTGGTATTTATGGGCGGTACGAACGATCGCTATTTTCGCGCCTTCGATGCCAGTAGCGGCAAAATCCTTTGGCAGCAGCGCACCAACTCAGGGGTCATTGGTGTGCCGGTAACCTATACCTTAGATGGCAAACAATATGTCGCAGTGCTATCGGGCTGGGGCGTCGACGCCCAGCGAGAGCAAAATCTTATTAATATGGCAAAAGGTGAGTCTCACTATGTGCCACAAGGTGGCACCCTTTGGGTGTTCACCCTTGAGGAGGAATAAGTTGAATCAAGCAAAAGAAGTTATTGAAGAAGTAGTCGCGGCATTTGAAAATAAAACCCTAAGTCGCCGTCAGCTGATCGCCTCGTTGCTTGCGATAACGGCAACTGGCACCGGTGCTTTGAGCCATGCTCAGGGTGCAGCGCCGGTTGCGAAGGG
>JBLGBD010000170.1:0-4653 GCA_047617585.1 Pseudohongiellaceae bacterium
CTAATCAATTCAATCGAAAATGAGATATATGTCATGGCCTCAAATGAGGAGCCGTTGGTTTCAGAGACAACTTTTCACGTCAGGTATGCGGAAACAGATGCGATGGGCGTCGTTCATCACGCCAACTATCTGATCTATTTTGAAGAGGGGCGGAGCCATTTTATGCGTGAAATGGGCAGTGATTATGCGTTAATGGAAGCTTCTGGTTACCAACTGCCTGTCACTGAAACTAGCCTCCGCTATGTTGGCAGTCTGCGCTACGGCCAAAAACTCAAAGTCAGGACTTGGCTCGAAGAAAACCGCAGTCGTCGAATTACATTTGCCTATCAGGTGTTGAGTGAAGATAGCGAGCAAATTCTTGTCAGCGGTATTACTAGGCACGTGTGGACTGACAGCCATGCCAACGTAACCCGCGCACCCAAGCAATGGACTAACCTTTTTAGCCAAGGCTAATACGTGAGGCCCACCAAACTATGAGCAAAATAGCCTTCATTTCGAATCAGTTGCTTGCAGCAGCGGTTTGGTCTGCTGCAGTAGTTTGGTCTGCTGCAGTGGTCGCAGCAGAACTGGACTACCCCTTAATGCCCCCTAATGTCAGCTATTCAGACGTATTAGAATTGCCGTTTAACCAAGAAGATGGACTTTACCATTACTCACCCGATGCAAACCAAGTTGCACGCTTATGGCTGCCCGCTCAAACCACGACGGTTTCAAAGCTAATCGTATTTATTCATGGCGGGTGCTGGCTCAACGAGTTTGATATGTCACATACGTTTGCCTTAGCCAGCGCCCTGAGTCAAGCGGGTTACGCTGTTTGGTCTTTGGAATATCGGCGTACTGGCGATGAAGGCGGCGGTTGGCCCGGCAGCTTTGACGACATCAATGCAGGTATCAGCTACTTGTTTAGGGTCGAGGAATATGGCCTAAACTCTGCACAGTTTGCCATTGTCGGCCATTCTGCAGGGGGCCATCTAGCCCTCTTGGCCGGGATAGGATTTCCACAGGCTCGCTCGGTGATTGGACTGGCGGCCATTAGTGACATCCAACAGTATTCGGCAGGCGATAATGACTGTGAGAGCGCCACCGAGCGCTTTATGGGTGGCAGCTATGCGCAACTTCCGGCACGCTATGATTCAGCGAATCCAAAAAAATTGCACATTCATCCTAGCACCACCCTTCTGCATGGCGCTGCCGATACAATAGTAAGTATGAACCAATCTGAGATTATTGGTGCCGATAGAAAAATAGAATTAGGGGCGGGTCACTTCGATTGGGTCCATCCAGGAACGCCTGCGTTCCAACTCTTATTAAAAACCCTTGAGGAAAGCTTTTGATAGATGCCCTGAAAATCGCCTTGGAGCTAGACCAGAAAGACTCTTTGGCCCTTGTAAAGGACAAGTTTGAACTCCCCCCAAACACAGTTTATTTGGATGGAAACTCTCTTGGCCCAATGCTGAAATCTATCAAAGCCGCTGTCATTGATGTCGTGCAAGAACAGTGGGGCAACGGCCTGATAACCAGCTGGAATCAACACCACTGGATTGACCTGCCTACTACTGTGGGCGAAAAAATAGCGAATCTACTAGGCGCTGCGCCTGGCCAAGTAGTGTGCACAGACTCAGTTTCCGTAAATCTATTCAAACTTCTCGGCTGCGCCCTTAAGCTAAACCCTGAGCGTAGTATCGTCCTTACGGAAACCTCTAATTTTCCAACTGATGTTTATATAGCCGATGGCTTTAAAACGTTTCTCCCAGAGCAAAAGTGCCAGCTACAGCTGAGCGATTCTGCAGAACTACTAAACTCACTCAATGCAGACATTGCTGTACTACTGCTAACCCAAGTAGATTTTCGCAGCGGGAAACTCCACGATATCGCTAAAATCACAGCAGCCGCACAACATTTTGGCATTATTGTTATTTGGGATTTAGCTCACAGCGCTGGCGCTGTGCCGTTGCAGCTTGATGCGTGGAATGTCGACTTTGCAGTAGGATGCTGCTACAAGTACCTTAATGGAGGCCCAGGCGCTCCGGCGTTTATCTATGCAGCAAAGCGCCATCACAGTAACATTCAGCAACCCCTGAGGGGGTGGATGGGACATAAGGCCCCTTTTGATTTCGATCTAGACTACAGCCCGAGTCCAGATGTCCGACAATTTCTCTGCGGAACTCCACCCATAGTCTCTATGCATGTCTTGAATACAGCACTTGATGTATTCCAAGGCATCAAGGTAGAAGAAATTCGAGCTAAGGCTATGGCTCTATCCAGCTTCTTCGAAGATCTCATAGCACAGAGCGAACTTTTGCGGGAAATGCAGCTGATTTCACCAAACGACCCCAAGCAGCGAGGCAATCAGCTTGCTTACAGACATCCCAATGCCTATGCAATTTGCCAAGCCCTCATCGCCGAAAACGTAATCGCCGATTTCCGCAGCCCCGACCTACTCCGATTCGGCTTTTCGGCCTTGTTTTTGAGTTTCACCGACATCGCTAAAGCAGCGCAAACCCTGCACAGGCTATTCGAAACCAAATCCTACCTCGAACCACGCTTCAGTAAGCGCCAAAGAGTGACTTAATCTGCCGCCAATCTGTGAATCTAAGCCCTAACAGGTAGAATGCGCTTCAGGTTCAAGTTCATGTCATTCACCGCTATACTGTGGTTGAAGTAATCGCTAATATCCGGTCTTTACACACTAAGCTGCCTATGGGCATCCCAAAACATGAAAGATATAGTCGATAAAACCAAATTTTCTTCCGTAAAGTCTCTTACTAGGCTGGTTTTATCCGCGCTCGAAAACGCTAATCTGCAAATAGCAGCGCAGGCTTTCAAGTTCAATAAGACCCAACTGCCGCCACTACGTGAAGAGGGGCATGCAATTGCAGAACGGTTTATGACCACTCTCAACGGTCATTTCGATGCCTTAACATCTAATACTGCAAAGGCGCCACAGTTAGAGGTCTATGAAGAAAATCTGTCTTTAGTCGATCATGACTATTTAGAAGCCATTATTGCCATGGAGGGCATGGTCAATCATGCTCGTAATAGCGACATCCAGCAATATTTGAGTTTTACCACCAGGCTGGATTCTTTATTCGAAAACCTCACTATCGACGAGACCAACAACCCGCTTGATCCTGAGCAAATTGGTGAGAGCTTCAATGAAGCAATTCGCCCCTTAGGACTCAAAGCACACTATCTACTAACCATCTATAGAGAGTTCAATAAAGCCGTATTTCATAATCTGGAAGACGTATTGGTGGAAGCCAATGAGATTTTGATCAACTTGGGCGTTATGCCAGACCTTGATATGAAGGCGCGAAATCGAGAAATACAGAAAGCAAAACGCGCGGCAAATCGACCGACCACAGATGCTCAGACCAGAGCTTTTAGTATTGATGATATTAAACAGTCCCAGCCGAATTCTGCGCCCGCACCTGATACCCGAGAGATGTTTGCTCTCATGCAAACACTGGTGCATGGTTTAATCGAAAAAAACGCAGACAGCAAACTTCCGATTCAATCCAACTCAGTCGAGAGCAGTGAAGATCAAGCCGCGATGAAGCTGCAGCAGGACACCATACTCAGCGTTTTAAACTCGGTACAGGAAAAGCTCAAACACTCGACTCAGACCAATAGCGACGCTGCTGAAACCAGCACTGAAGACTACACAGGTAAGAAAAGCGCTGCCATAACCGCGTCAATAAACCAGAGCATTGAAGAAAGCAAGGCCAGCGGACAATTAATTATCGTCGATGCCCAGTCTAGCGACGTGATGAATTTAGTAACTATGCTTTATCAAGCTATTTGGAAAGACGACTCCTTGCCAGTGGCCATGAAAGAGTTGATTGGTCGCACTCAAATCGCCGTCATGAAGATTGCCTTAACAGACACCACCTTCTTCGGTGACGTGCAGCATCCGGCACGGGTGCTTTTGAATGAGTTCGCCATGGCTGGTATTGCGTGGACTGATCCGAAGTTGTTGGCAAGCGACCCTATCTACTGCAAAGTAAAAGAATTGGTTGAACGCATATTGGGCGAAGCAGCCGTGGATTCTGATTTTCTGCAGTCACTTATAAACGAACTTCGAGCATTAAAAGCGGGAATAACTGGGCAGGACGAAAATCTGGAACAGAGAATTCGCCAAACAGATGATCACACCGAGCGACTCGATGACGTTCATGCCTTTGTTAGTCAAAAAATTAATGAGCGCATTATTAAATCTAACCTAGACCCGTCGATTAGAAAACTCTTGGATACTTATATGCATGAGTTTTTAGTCAAGCTAGTTCTCAAAGAGGGGCCCGGCGGGAGTTCTTGGAAACCCGTCATGAGCACAATCGATGTGCTGCTTTGGACTGTTCAAACTGAAAAACAGCCCGGGGATCGCGAGCGGTTTGATAAGATAAACCCAAGATTACTCGACAATCTTGGTAAAGCCTTAGAAATTGGTGGCGCGTCTAAGTCTAAGATGACAAAAATTATGCGGCAACTTAAGCAAGTGCAGGAATTCAGTTTTCATACCCATGAGCCGAATAAAAATCCGGCCAAAGCGCCAGTTACATCCTCTCCTGAGGAGCCTAAACAAGCGCCCCTTCCCCGTCGCGAGCCGGCCCCGTTACCTCGAGATGACATTCATCTTAGACAGGTGGATAAACT
>JBLGBD010000171.1:0-4327 GCA_047617585.1 Pseudohongiellaceae bacterium
AAAAGCCACCGGCGATTACTGACAAGGCAGTGCTAGGTTACGGCGCGTGGGTGGTTGTAGGGCTATTCATCTTAACTATTACCATGGCAGTTTGCTTCCACAACTTCCTTCATCTGCCGCCTGTGTTGGGTATGATGACAGGCCTAGGCTTTCTTAAGCTGTTTGGTTACTACTTAGCTATGCGTGACCGCGCTCGATTTAATACCGAGCCGTTTACCGAACTAGGTGAAGCAGAGCCCAATTCAGAGCATAACGAGCATAGCCAAGAGGGCAAGACTTACGATATTTACCAGAACCTGCAGCGGGCTGAGTGGGATACGTTAATCTTCTTTTACGGCATCATTTTGTGTGTGGGTGGTCTTGGCGCCTTCGGTTATTTGGCGCTGGTGTCGCAATTTTTGTACATCGACCTTGGTCCAACCACTGCCAATATTTTGGTCGGTTTTGCCTCGGCGATTGTAGACAATATTCCGGTGATGTTTGCGGTGCTGTCTATGAACCCTGATATGAGCCATGGCCAATGGTTGTTGGTGACTCTAACAGCGGGTGTGGGTGGCTCTATGCTATCTATAGGCTCTGCTGCAGGTGTGGCAGTCATGGGGCAAGCCCGTGGCATATACACTTTCTTCGGCCACCTAAAGTGGTCTTGGGCGATTGTGTTGGGTTATGTGGCAAGTATCGCGGCTCACTTCATCCTTAATGGTGCAGCGTTTGACATTGTGACTGCGCACTAAAATATCATTTGTGGCTGGCTGCTAGCATCCGTTAGCAGCCAAAAACATGTCCCCGTTACATGTCCTTATTAGCATCGAGCTACCTTATTTTCGAAGGCTCAGGTTATCGTGGTCTAGCTGTCTTCGGTGCTGTAAGTCGTATAGACGACAGACGAAAGCAATAGATGGAATCGCCGTCTTGATCCCAAAATAAAGCCAGGTATCAAGTTACTCTGACCCCTTTGATTACGAATCAGTAACAATGATGCCAAAGCCATCGATAAACACTGTGATGTCTTTACGCTGGGTTATGTCAATCGGGGCGACACTGCCGTCGTCATGCTGGGCGAGAATATAGATTTTTACGGCATCGCCTTTTTGCGCAGGCAGCGTGACGGTTTCGGAGTCAAAGCCTTGGGGAACAAAGACGCTGACGACATCCATCTTGTCACTGTAGCGTTGAGTGAGGGTTCGGCGCATGGAATACCAACGAGATTTGGTTTTTGGGAACTCATCGACTAGGGCTTCATCGTAAAGAAAAACGATGTCCACTGCAGTGATGGTTATGGCATTGGGATCCATTCTTGATTGTAGGAAAACACGCTCTAGTTCTGCTGAGTGCAAATGTATCGAAAAGCTCATTAGAAGCAAACTGAATACGGCTTGGATTGTCTTTTGCATTTCTGATCTCTTGGGGTTTTAGTGAGCTCAAGAAAAAGGGGCCATAAGCCCCTTTTAGTCAACTAAGCTATTAGGCATTTTAGTCTTTCGGAGTGCCATCGCCATTCATACCCATTCCTTCGTAGCGCCTCCAGCCAGCAAGGATTCCCGCCAGGCCATGGTTACCTTCATGGCAGGCATACTCATAAATTGGGTCGCTCGAACGCCGCAGCGGAACTTTAGCTGACCAACTTTCATCCCATGAAAGTGGATCGGTCACTGTGAAGTCGTAGTCGATAGTATTTTCGTCGAGGTAAGTGAAGCGTTCCTCGATGACAGCCTGATCTGACATGCCGCGCATATTATAATCATGGTAAAAATGCTGAGTATGAACCACTAGTGTGTCACCATCCCAATGACCGATTGAGTCACCTTCCCACTTAAGTTGGTTAGTTTGATGCTCACCATCGAGTTTAATAATACGGGCGGAGTGAATCATTTCGTTGATTATCACTATGTGGTCTTTAGTCTGCACTAATTGCAGGTTGTTATTGTACGAGCCAGGAATCATTGGCGGGCCGCCCACAAAGCCGGTAAGGCATCGGTCAACCGTTGTTCGACCTTCTGGGCCAGCTGATTCAAACAGCATCTTGCCATATTCGGCCCGTCGTTCACGACCCACAGCATTCACCGCAGGTATACGGCCGTTGCTCGGGCTGTAAACCAATGAAGTACGTCGATCAGAGATAGTCTCAATGCCCCGCTCGTACCAAAATTCATTGTAGGAAATTACCCCCGGCGGATAGCCTGCACCACCCACGCTATCGATAATTAGATCTCTGTTTTGACGCCGATTTTCGAACGCCTCCCACTCGGCGGCTTCCTCTTCCGTTAGAACCGCCTTATCAGCCAGCTCTGCTGGCCGGTTTAAGGGGGTAAGGGTGCGGAAGGTATAAATACCCTGTAAATCAGGCTGGCCGTACTCGGTCCGCGGGATATCGTTGCTTTGAGCGACAACTGAGCTCGCGATTGTGAAAACGAAGGCGGCAACTACAGTGTGTTTACTCGTCAGGCGAGAGAGCGGAATGACTGCTTTAGTGATGGGGTTGAGCATTGAAATCTCCAACTATTATTTTGTTTTTGAAGCAGATGTCTATTGGTAGGCATAGAAATTACGCCTGTTTTGGCCTATTTTCAAGCGTTAAGACTGCCGTCATGCTGCTGTTGGGAGTGCTCCCAAGCGGCTGTCACCAATCACTAACCGGCAATTAGCAGTTTGCAGGCCGCGCGGTGACTGGCGGACCTAAACTGTAGCAGTTTTGCTTATTCGCGAAATTGAATTGCGGCAACAGCTAGTTTATTCTCTAGGTCGCGATTTTTAATGAATATTTTAACGTTGCAGGCCACAATTTAGGGCTGCTCGAGGCACTCGTTCATGGCTAACGCCGCTTCAACTCAATCACCTGCCGGTTCCACCCTGTCAGTTGGCAACTTTGGCTTGCCGCTAATTCTGACCCTTAGCCTGTTCGCGGTGTCGTTTACACCTCGGGTACAGGGCAACCAGGCTTTGGTTTGGTCGTTTTGGGGCGCTGTGCTGGTGCTGCTGAGCTGGCAGACTTATCTGTATGTAATGTCGCAGCGCACAAACCTGCGGAAAGGATTTCATGTCGCGATCCATTCTCAGCACTATATTCAAATGTCGATGCAGTTCAGCGTCTATTTGTATTGGGGCTATTTTTGGTCGCCTGTTTATGACCACATGCTCATGCTTTTGGCCCAAGTACTGTTCGCATTTACGTTTGGTATATTGTTGTCATGGTCTCGAGGCCGAGACTATATTCTTGGGTTTGGCCCCATTCCGATAATTTTCAGCACCAATCTATTTTTGTGGTTTAGAGACGATTGGTTTTATATGCAGTTTCTAATGATCGCCGTGGGTTTCATGGGCAAGGAATATGTACGCTGGAACAGAGAAGGGCGAAGTGTGCATATTTTCAATCCATCAGCCTTTGCACTTGGCCTGTTTTCTTTAGTGCTTATAGTCACCGACAGCACCAGTTTGACCTGGGCTCCACTGATTTCATCAACCCTGACCTTGGCGCCCAATATTTATCTGTTCTTGTTTTGCATTGGCCTAGTGGTGATGTATTTCTTTTCTATTACCCTGGTGTCCGCTGCGGCGGCGTTGGTTTTGTTTGGCGCAAGTTCGCTTTACTATGGGCTGTACGGTGTCCCCTATTTTTTGGATTCAGATATTCCAGCGGCAGTGTTTCTTGGTCTACACCTATTAGTCACTGACCCCTCTACATCGCCGCGAACCTCCTTTGGTAAAATGATCTTCGGGGCACTTTATGGTGTGGGCGTGTTTGCGCTTTACACCTTGTTGGATTTGTTTGGCGCGCCAACTTTTTACGACAAATTGCTCTGTGTACCGCTGCTAAATTTGAGTGTAATTGCTATCGATAACTTCGTGCGACGGTTTAACTCTCAAACCCTATTAACACTATGGAATCCGAACTGGCTTGGCGGCAAAGCTAATATAGCCCACATGGCAGTTTGGATTTTTATATTTGCCAGCATGTCGCTTATCGGCAAAACCGACGGCCAGCATACTGGAGACAGCATCCCGTTTTGGGAAACCGCCTGTGCCGACTCTCGCGTTGGTGCCTGTGAGCGTTTGCTTTTAGTTGAATCTACCTACTGCAATGACAATTCGGCCTGGGCCTGTAATGAATTAGGTCGCCATTACCGCCAGGGTGAAATTACTCCGCTAGATGATGAGTCGGCCTATTCCTATTTTTCGAAGTCTTGCGAGCTTAAGTTCCAGGCCGGTTGCGCTAATCTTCTTAATGAATCTCTGGCATTGGCAGAGCAGCCCAAAGACCTAGATCTGCGATTGATGTTGAGACAGGGTGGCAAGAACCTCATGGATCTGCCAGCTGCTGAACTGTATG
>JBLGBD010000172.1:0-4171 GCA_047617585.1 Pseudohongiellaceae bacterium
TGAGTTTAATTTGGGTGATTAGCTGATTGCCGTCTGCGACCCGCTCTATCAACGCCTCGAACCTGCCACCACTTTCTTTGCGGCCGAAAAGTCGGGCCGGTATCACCTTGGTATCATTGAAGATCAATAAATCGCCTGGGTTGAGCAAATCGACCAACTGCTTAAAAACATAATGCTGTAAAGCACCCGCGGACAGGTCCAGGTGCAGCAACTTGCTCCCGCTTCTTGACTCAGCGGGATAGTGCGCAATGAGTCTTGATGGCAGGTGGTATTCAAAATCGGAGACTTTCATAGGTTTCTATCCAGTAGTTCTAAAGACTAAATCATGAGGTTGGCAAGCCTATCTGACTTTAGAATCTAGCGAAAGACTGTTTAACTGTCCAAGGTCACTAAATCTAGCGCCCTGAAATGCGTCAGTTAAGTTGATTGCCAGTGGCTTCCTAATTGGTATAATACCGCCCCCGTGCGCTCTAGATGATCTCGGTAGACGGGCTCGCCAAACTTAGTGTTTGGCGAAAGCAGCAAAATAAAGCAATGCCAGTGTGGTGAAATTGGTAGACACGCCGGATTCAAAATCCGGTTCCTTTGCGGGAGTGGCGGTTCAAGTCCGCCCACTGGTACCAAACTTAGGCTTTATTTACCCTCGAATCATTGAAGTGTCGATGCGAATGGCCGATACGCTTAGTTAATTAGGGCTGAAACATTCCATTTTAGCGTCAAAGCAATACCAAGGAGTCTAAGTCGATATGAGTTTCGACGAAGAAGATCACAAGGAAAGCGGCGATAGCAAAGGCAAGCTGAAAACGTTTTTCGGCTTTGAGATTGGCGATGGAATAGTTTACGCCATCGTTATAGGGCTCGCCGTGATATTTATTCGTCAGGTCTCTGTAGTTCTAGCCGCCCTGTAGCGCACCCCGCTCGTTTCGACCAATCACTAGCACCACCCGCATCAACTCAAGATAGCGGCCCTTTAACCTTAAACTGCCTGCTTGTGTTGTGAGTTAATTGTCTTGCATGCTAAATTGTTTGGCCTAATTTTCAGGCTATGCCTAAAGTATCCATTTTCTGCATTAATCAAAAGGAATTTTCATGTCTAACTACAAAATAGCCCTTCTCGACGGTGACGGTATAGGTCCTGAAATTATGTCTGAGGCTGTCAAGGTGCTTGAATTAGTTGGCACTCGTAATGGCATTACTTTCGATCTAGTCCACGGGGCATTCGGTGCCAGCGCCTATTTCGAGCATGGTCACTCCTTTCCAGACGAAACCAAAGCGCTGTGCGATTCAGCCGACGCCATCCTTAAAGGACCTATCGGGCTCAGCCATGAGGAATCTAAGAAAATCCCGGTGGATATGCAACCAGAACGGGGAGCACTATTACCCTTGCGTCGCCGCTACAATACCTTTGCGAATATACGACCAGTTTTTTTACCCAAAAGTCTGGCACATTTCTCTCCGCTAAAACCGGAAATTATCGGTGAAGGCATCGATTTCATCATAATTCGAGAATTAGTTGGCGGGCTGTATTTCGGTAAGAAGGAAACTGGAATCAATGCTCAGGGCAAACGCTACGTCACTGAAGCTTTAGAGTATGATGAAGATCAAATCGCCAATATCGCCCGCGTAGCTTTTGAGACAGCTCAAAAGCGTAAGAAAGTTCTGCACAATATTCACAAAAGCAACGTGCTTAAATCTAGCGTGCTGTGGAATGAAGTCATGGCTGAAGTTGCAGTCGATTACCCCGAGGTCAAGGTAATTCCTATTTTGGTAGACGCGGCTGCCACCTACTTATGCCTCAACCCAGGTCAGTTTGACGTCATGGTGATGGAAAATATGTTCGGTGATATTCTCAGCGACCAGGGGGGTGGCATACTTGGCTCACTCGGACTAATGCCTTCTGCCTGCCTAGGCCCGGACAAATCCTACTACGAACCTTCCCATGGTTCCGCGCCGGATATCGCCGGCCAAGGTATAGCAAACCCTTATTCAATGATTGGCTCTGTGGCAATGATGCTAGAAATGAGTTTCGACATGGAAGCCGAAGCACGCAATGTGTGGCAAGCCATGCAGAGCGTTTTTGCTCAAGGCTACTCTACGCCAGACTTGTCCAAGCCCGGGCCCGCGGTAAAAATGATTAGCACCGCAGGCTTTGGCGACTTAGTCGTAGAAGAACTCGCTAAGCTTTAAAGCAGGCCGAGCTTACTTTTAGCTCGGGGCAACAAAGTCAACGCGCCATCTTTGGATGGCGCTAACTCAGCTAGCTTTGCTCTCGCATACTGTGCAAGCGGATGTTAATCATCCGCATAGTCGCTTTAACCGCTGCTAACACCTGATTCGAATCGACGCCTCGGGTTTTGAATTCCCGCTCTCCTGCGTTCCAACTAATCACACATTCTGTTAGAGCACTGGTCTTGCCGCCGCGAGGAATATGCACCTCATAGTCTGTCAGTGCCGGCATCACAAACTGCTTCTGTACTAACAAAGTTGTGATCGCGTTAATAAACGCATCGAAGCCGCCGTTACCAGCGCCAGAACCCTGTAGCTCATCTCCCTCTATATCCACTCTTATACTGGCGGTGCTATCAACATCTAAACCGCTATTGATATAACAATTAAGCAAGGTAATGTAGTGAACCTCTTTGCTGTGCATGACATCGGCAATAATGAACGGCAAATCCTCGGCGGTTATAATCTGCTTGGAATCACCCAGCTTAACGATCCTAGCCAGTACTTTAGCCTGATCTTCCTCAGACAAACTAATGCCTAGCTCATCCAGATTATTGATCAAGGACGCTTTGCCGCTCATCTTTCCCAACGCGTAGCTACGCTTTCGCGCGAATCGTTCTGGACTAAGGTTGGTGACGTAAAGATCGCCTTTTAAATCACCGTCGGCGTGAATGCCCGCTGTTTGAGTGAACACATCAGCACCAACAATCGGCGTGTTGGATGCAATCCATTTGCCAGAGAAGTTCTCAACCATTCGACTTAGAACGGCGATGCGAGTTTCGTCTATGGACAATTCCATGTGCAGTTTATCGCGAAGCGCAACAGCTACTTCTGCCAATGACGCGTTACCCGCTCTCTCGCCCAAACAATTTACCGTGCAATGAATAGTATCGATTCCCGCAGCAACTGCAGCCAAGACATTGGCTGTCGCCAGCCCGTAATCGTTGTGCGGATGAAAATCAAAAATCAATTCAGGAAAACGCGTCAACATATAAGTGAGTGACGTAGTCACTTCACTCGGAGACATCAGCCCCAAGGTATCTGGCAACAAATAGTGTCCGATGCCAAGATGCTTGGTTTTTTCCACTAAGCCGAAAACATAATCGGGGCTGTCCACATAGCCATTGGACCAATCTTCAAGGTACATATTGACACTCAAACCTTGTGATTGTGCATAGTTCACGGTTCGGGCAATATCTTCGGCATGGCTATCAAGAGTTTTACCCAACTGTTCTCTACAGTGCTTTTCGCTGCCTTTAGCCAGCAGGTTAATGACCTTGCCGCCGGCTTTCACTATCCAGTCCACACTTCTTTTATGGTCGACGAAACCCAAAACCTCCACCCGGTCTAATAAACCTTGGCTGCTGGCCCATTTAGTAATTTCAGCGACAGCTAACTGTTCGCCAAGCGAAACACAGGCCGATGCCACTTCAATGCGATCCACCTTCAGCGACTGCAACAGCGCGCGGGCAATGTTCACTTTCTCGTTTGCGGAAAAAGAGACACCCTGTGTTTGCTCGCCATCCCTTAGGGTGGTGTCGAGCAATTTTATATGTCGCGCTTGGGCCTTAGTCATTACAGTTCCTTAAAAATCACAATACGTTATCGCCTCAAACAGCAATGTGTGACTAGCTGGTTGAATATTCGAGCATTCTAGCAAAATCTCTATAAATACCCATAGAAGAAGGTATCTTAGGCTGCGGTTTCCTAAAAGTAGTCGATACTAGACCCAGTGTAGTCTCACCAGCCCAATTACACTACAATACACTCCGCCAAGATGACTCGCTAAAGCCGCAGGCCAAACCGGGCTGAGTTAGCGCGGACATTAATCATAAAACCACGGGCCTAGGTCTCAAAACCATCCATGACAGACACTAACTACGCAAATTACCCAAGAGCCGGCCTGCTTCGCAGGTTAGCGGCACTGCTCTATGACGGCTTTTTG
>JBLGBD010000173.1:0-4153 GCA_047617585.1 Pseudohongiellaceae bacterium
CCAACTTCGGGGTTGAATCGCTTTACTGCCTTCATCAGGCCGACGTTGCCTTCTTGAATCAGGTCGGCTAATGACAGGCCATAGCCTGAGTAGGACTTCGCCATATGCACTACGAAGCGTAGATGGGCCATAACTAGCTGGCGGGCGGCATCGACGTTTTCTTCATAGTAATATTGATTTGCCAACTCACGCTCTTGCTCAGGCGTAAGCACAGCGATGCTGTTAACCGACGCGATGTACGCGGTTAGGTCTCTGCCCGGTGTAATAGGGCCAAATAGTTGTATATTGTTTGCAGTATTCATAGTTACAATTTGCTCATTAATATGAGTGAATTCACTAAATAGTGACCGAATGATAGCATTTTTTCATTCAAGTCACCATCTGGAGCACTTATCGAGCAGTTGGGTGGGGCCGTCTATGAGGGTGGATCCCTAAGAGTAACTGCTGACGGTGCATCTATCTAAGCCATAAGTTGGGGCAATAGTTAGCTTTTCAAGTCTAGGTGGATAAAAATAGCTTGCGAAGACTTATGTGAGGTTTTTGGCCTCAGGTTGGATACAGCTTAAGAATCTGCTGCTTGGCAAATAGGGCCGCTGCTACAGCGCCCAAGGCACAGCTGGCGCCTATGGCAGCGAGACAAACCAGCCAAGAGACGTCCAAAGTAGAACCTGCAGTAATGCCTGTGTCAGTCATATCGCTATACAGACTTAAGAAGTCAGTCAAGGCGCTGTTAAGCAGGGCATACACCAGCAGTTGGAGTAAAACAGCCAACACGGAACCACCGAAGCCATAATATAAACCTTTGAAAATTAGCGGCTTAATGACATAGAAATCGGTGGCTCCAATTAGCTTTTGGATGCGTATCTCGTCAATGCTGCTGCGGATTAAGGCACGAATTGTGGTGCCGATTACTAGGAAAAACGCTAAAACGGCAAGTGAGCCGATTAGGGAGGCCACGCTTTTTATAACGCCGACAAGCCCTTGAAGGCGCTGCAACCACTGGGTATCTAGCTCAGCTGACTCGATATCTGGGTCTTGGGCGAGAGTTCTCGCGAGTTCTTCGAGGGATGCGACATCCAATGCTAGGGGGGTGACTAATAAAACATCCGGCAATGGGTTAGACCCCAGTTCGGCAATCAAATCACCTAATCCACTATCTTCACTAAACTGCGACAGGCCTAAGGCTTTAGGGACTAATTCGATATAGCTGACGTCCGCCCTTGATAGTAAGCGCTCGCTTACTTCGCTTAGCAGAGAAACTGGACCGTCAGTCCGAAGGTAAGCAACAAGCTGAGGGCTTTGGGCATATTGCTCTAAGGTGCTCTCTAGCTTGCTTGCGGCAGAGAAAAGGGTGAGAGGCAATACCAAGGTAATGGCAATCACCACGATAGACGTTAGTGAGGATAGCGGCTCACGCAGAAGCTCTAGCCCAGCGCGCTGAGCAGTGACGCCAAGCTGCTGCCAGGAAGAGGTTTGCTTGGGCGATCTTTCGGGTTTTCTAGTCAAGCGCGGAAACCCCCAGCGGCTAAGTGATACCAAGAAGCGCACATCAACCGGCAGTACCTGTGGTGATAGAGATTAATTTGCCTTGGTCCAATTTAATGACGCGGCTATCAGAGCCACTAATGAGGCTGGTATCGTGGGTGACGATAAGGACAGCAACACCGGCGCCTTGAAACTGTTTAAATACACTCATAATCTCCAGCGATAATTCAGGATCGAGGTTGCCTGTTGGCTCATCGGCCAAGATTATTTTGGGCCGGCATACCATGGCTCTGGCAATGCCAACTCGCTGCTGCTCTCCGCCTGATAGCATTTCAGGCAGGTATTTTTCTTTGCCCTGCAGGCCAACCTTGGATAGTGCTGCACGTACCCGTCGACTAGCCTCTGATTCTGGATAATTTGCGATTAATAAGGGCAAGGCGACATTTTCTGCCGCGGTTCTATTTTTAAGCAACTGATGATCTTGAAATACTGTGCCTATTTGTTGTCTAAGGCGTGGAATATCTTGCCTGGCAAGAGACTTAAGATTGAATGAGCCAACTTGAATGTCGCCGCTGGTTACTTGCTCTAAACCAAGTATCAACCTCAGCAGGGTGCTTTTTCCTGCACCAGATGGTCCCGTAATAAACACCATTTCCCCTTTATCAACGGTAAAGGAGACGTTGCTAAGGGCTTCTAGCCCGCCACGGTAGCGTTTAAATACTTTTTCAAATTTGATCATTCAGTGAATAACGCATCAACAAATTGGGCGGCGTCAAAGGGCCTTAGGTCATCAACCTGTTCGCCGATGCCGATAAACCGAATGGGTACTGAGACGTTTTTGGCAAGGGCAAATACTACACCGCCTTTGGCAGTTCCATCGAGTTTGGTGAGTGTTATGCCGGTTAAAGGGGTGGTGGCATTGAAACTGCTAGCTTGACTCTGAGCGTTTTGCCCAGTGGTCGCGTCGAGCACCAGCATAATTTCATCTGGTAGCCTGGGATCTTGCTTCTTCAGAACCCTAACTATCTTTTCAAGTTCGTTCATCAAATTGTCTTTGTTGTGCAGGCGGCCGGCGGTATCGGCTATTAGTACATCGATGCCTCGCGCTTTAGCGGATTGAAACGCGTCAAATATAACCGAAGCGCTGTCTGCTCCCTTGGCTTGGCCAACGACAGGCACGTCATTGCGCTCGCCCCAAACTTGAAGTTGTTCTAATGCTGCAGCTCGAAACGTATCTCCAGCTGCGAGCATCACAGTTTTGCCTTCGCTCAAGAATCGCTTGGCGAGCTTGCCGATGGTTGTGGTTTTTCCTACCCCATTTACCCCCACCATTAAGATCACAAATGGCTTGGTCTGTTGCGGAATCACCAATGGGATGGCGCAAGGCCGTAGCAACTCCAAAAGCTCAAGTTTTAACTGTTTTAAAAACACCTGTGGGTCTGTCAGCTCGGAGCGTTTAAGTTTGTTGCGGAGGTTTTCGATTACCAGATCGGTTGCCTCTAGACCCACATCTGCTGACAGTAAACGGGTTTCGATTTCCTCGAGTAGCCCCTCGTCAATTGTTTTTTCACCCAGCACCAAACTAGCGAGCCCTTCGCTTAGTTTGCCTCGAGTGCGGGCTAGGCTATGTTTTAATTTTGCAAAAAATCCGGCATCATCCGGCGTTGAATCACTCCTCAACGCAGCAGCTTCCTCGGGGATTTTGTCTTTGTCTTTATTGCCGAAACCGAACATGAGTGTCGTCGATGATTGATTTTAAAGGAGGCGATATCCTAGCACAGATCTCCCCAAAACAAGGACCGCACAGCGAAAATACGAGTCACGACCCCAGTCCTGCCATGTAAGCCTAGAAACGAATGTAAGCCATTGACCAAGACGCGGGCCTGGTTTGTGTTGGTAAGCTCAATCGCGAGAGTGGTAGGATGGCGTGCTTAAATGCTACGGATGCAGTGACTGAGCCTAACTAAGATGCAAAACCCAACGACCAACCAAGTGAGAATTATCGGTGGGAGCTTACGCAGCCGAAAGGTAGTATTTCCAGACGCAGAAGGCTTGCGGCCCACTTCCGATAGAATTCGTGAAACGCTTTTTAACTGGTTGCAGTTTAATCTCCAGGGTAAGCGTTGCCTAGATTTGTTTGCCGGTAGCGGCATACTAGGTATTGAGGCACTCTCGCGAGGGGCAGCTTACAGCTTATTTATTGAAAGAAATCCTATTGCAGCTAACTCGATTGCAAAAAATTTAACGCAATTAGACCTAGCATCGGGTCAGGTCGTTTGTACTGACGCGTTACAGTGGTTGCGCGCGCCCTCCAGTGACCAACGACAATTCGATATTATTTTCGTTGATCCACCCTTTGCTTCAAGCTACTTGGAAGAGTTTATTTCATTGCTGAGCACACGCGCATTGTTTGCTAAAAATTGTAGGCTCTACGTTGAGTCAGCGGTTTCGCTTGACGAGCTTGGACCAGTAGCACACTGGCAACAATTAAAAGCAAAAAAAGCCGGCAAAGTCCACTTTGGTCTTTGGCAGTACAATGGCTAGAAAATAAAAGGATAACTGGCACTCAATGGATAAGTTTAAGGCAGCGTGGTGGCTTCCAGAAGGGCATTCGCAAACACTTTGGCGGAAGTTCAGCTACAGAACAATTATTCCTCGGCAGCGAGAG
>JBLGBD010000174.1:0-3831 GCA_047617585.1 Pseudohongiellaceae bacterium
ACCCCTCTTACAGGGATCTCAGAGAACTACCTCACTCTAATGGATCCCGAGATAGACCTTGCGGCGGCCCGTGAAGAGTTAGTTAGCAGTCCAGTGTTTCGCGAAGCGGTAATTAGCCCCGACGGCGAAACTGCCGGTATGCTGGTGAGCTTTCAGATCGATACCCGCGGTAGAAGTTTAATTGATCGCCGCACCCAGCTGCGCAATTTAGAAGCAGCTGGCACTATTGGCTCCGTCGAACAAACTGAATTGGCCGCGGTGGAGGAAGAATACTCCGCTTATACTGTGGTTACAGGACAACAGCAGACCGATGCCATCGCTGAAATCAGGCAGATCCTAGAAAAGTATAAAGGTGAGGCCCAAATATATTTGGGCGGTGCACCCATGATCGCCGATGACTTGGTGACCTTTGTGCGTGGCGACCTCAGCTCATTTAGTTTTGGCGTGCTGGCATTTATCGTCATCGCGCTTGGGCTGATTTTTCGCAAAGTGCGCTGGGTATTGCTGCCCCTCAGCTGCTGCGCCGTTGCTGGCATTCTCATGGTTGGCATGCTGGGGATTTTAGATTGGCGGGTCACCGTGGTGTCGTCTAATTTCATGTCCTTGCTGCTCATTATTACCATCTCGTTTACTCTGCATCTTACCGTGCGCTACCGCGAACTGCTGATAAGCAGGCGCTTTAGTAACCACTCTAAGCTTTTAAAGCATGCCGTGCTCAGCATGTTTAAGCCCAGTTTGTTTACTGCCCTTACCACCGCTATCGCCTTCGGCTCGCTCGTGGTAAGCGGCATTTCGCCAATCATTTCTTTCGGTTGGATGATGATGATGGGGGTATTTACGGCCCTGAGCGTGGTGTTCATTTTATTCCCAGCTATTATCAGTCTACTGCCGGCACAAGAGCTGCATGAGCCGGTGTCTCGCAAGTTTAATTTGCCAAACTTTATGGCCAAAGTTACCGACAAGCTGAACAACAAAATACTGGTAATCTATGCGTGTATTTTAATGTTTAGCGTCATTGGCCTGAGCCAGATAAAAGTTGAAAACAGTTTCATCGATTATTTCCGCGAAAAAACAGAAATATTTCAAGGCATGACTCTGCTAGATGAAAAGCTAGGTGGCACCTTATCGTTCGATTTGATCGTAGACCTGCCTGAAGAAAACGACCCATTCGATGATGGTTTTGGCGGCGGCTTTGACGATGGCTTTTCTGCCGCCGGCAGTGAAGATGCCTACTGGTTTACCGGGCCCAAAATGGATCAGGTCAAAGCTATTCATGAATACTTACAACAAGACCCGCAAACCGGCAAGGTTCTGTCGTTTGGCGCTGTCATTCAACTTGCCGAGAAGCTTAACGGCGATGAACCGATAGATGGTTTGCTGTGGGCGGTACTATATACCCGTATTCCAGAGGCTTTAAAAGAAACGGTGCTAACACCTTTCGTCTCCATTGAGAAAAATCAGCTACGCTTTAATGTACGAGTGATCGAATCAGACCCTAACCTTAAGCGTAACGAGCTGCTGCTGCGAATTGAACAAGGGGTTGAAGAGCGCTTTGGTTTTAACGACGAGCAGGTCAATGTCACCGGCATTTTGGTGCTGTACAACAATGTGCTGCAAAGTCTTTATGAGTCTCAGATTCTAACTCTAGGTTTGGTGATGCTAGTGATCATGCTGATGTTTATGGTGCTGTTTCGCTCAGTCAAACTGGCGCTTATCTGTATTGTGCCTAACGCTATTGCCGCCTCTTTTGTGTTGGGGATAATGGGCTGGTTAGGCATACCGCTGGATATTATGACAATCACCGTAGCATCGATTTCTGTGGGCATCGGTGTCGATGACACTATTCACTATGTGCACCGATTCAAGCAAGAGTTCGCGCGGCTTGGTAACTACCGAGATACTATGTTTTATTGCCACAACAGCATCGGTCACGCCATGTATTTTACCTCGGTTACCATTGTGGCGGGATTTTCGATTTTGGCACTATCAAATTTCATTCCCTCTATTGTCTTCGGCTTGTTGACCAGTTTGGCCATGATAGTGGCCTTAACCGGCGCGCTAACTCTACTCCCCCAGTTAATCATTCGGTTCCAACCATTGGGAAAAGAAAGCGAATGACTCGAAGACAGCTAGGATAACTATGAAGCGATGCATTGGGCTGTGTTTACTAGTGCTATTAGCCGCCTGCGGTCCAGAACCCGAAGTTGTCGAGCTATCTATAGTTGAGCAATACATGAACGATGACATGGCTTTACTGCGTGGCGAGGCGATCTACGCTGGGTCGTGTGCGAGCTTTTGCCACGGTCTAACGCCAGAAATTGCGGGTGAAGAATTTGGCAGCGCCGCCAATCTGTTCGACTGCCAGTGGAAATACGGCGGCTCGGACGAGGAAATTTTTAGTACTGTAGTTACGGGCGTTGCCGGCACTGGCATGGTAGGATTCGGCTCAAATTTTCCGGAAGGCGATGACGATCTTTGGAAACTCATTGCCTTTTTACGAAGCAAACAAGGGTCTTGTGAGGAAACCTCACCAGGCAGTCAAAATTCACAAGACTCACTAGAGCAGTTTTAGGGTAGGGGAAGACATGAGCACGAACAATTTAACTAGCAACAATTCAACAAACAACGAGAAAGAAGCCAATACCGCAAAATCGTCCGGTTTCATGGACGAAAAACTGTTTAAGTCGCGGGCTATCACTATTTTTGGTGAGATCAATGACAAAATTGCTCGAACAACCACCGAACGGCTGCTGGCTTTGGCAGCCGATAGCGATGAGCCTATTTCTATCTATATCTCATCCCCAGGCGGGCATGTAGAATCCGGTGATGTGGTGTACGACATGATCAAATTCATCAAGCCTGAAGTCATAGTGATTGGCACAGGCTGGGTTGCTAGCGCCGCCACAACTATCTATTTGGCGGCAAAGAAAGAGAATCGTTATGCATTGCCTAACACGCGTTTCTTAGTCCACCAGCCTTCAGGTGGATCTAGCGGACGAGCGACAGATATTGCGATTCAAGCCGAGCAAATTGTTGCTATGCGCGCTCGCATCAATAAGCTAATTGCCGACGAAACCGGCCAGTCTATTGAAAGAGTGGCAAAAGACACAGACCGTGATTATTGGATGACCGTAGACGAAGCCATTGCATACGGCATCGTCAACAAAGTGGTTAAATCAATTAGTGAAATGTAAGCCTTGCTTAAAGTGAGAAACGCAGCATTAGTAAGTTGGGCTAGCTCTCGGTTAGCTAGCCTGGCGCTGAGGTAGCTTTTGTTGAATTGGCTAAGGCACCGCGACTTTTCTGAATACTGCTTGCCTACCCTTCGATAGCGCACAGCTCACCATATACTCTGGCGTGCAGGTAATTACCGATAACACGCCAGTTGTCTCATTTAAAAGCTCCGCTCTAATAATGCCGCTAACACCGCCGGTTTGGTAGTCAACCGCAACTTCTACAACATTGCCCAACAGCTCGGCATCTTCACTGCTCCACTCAAATCCCATAGACTCAATCGGAGTCGCTGTTAGGACGTTGTCTTCAACAACCACCCGAATCTGAAACAAGGTGCCTTCAGCTACCCAGTCACCCACCCATGCTTGAGCAGAGTCGGCTTGGCCCTGCACTGTCATTGCTGTCAGTAGCAAAGCCAAAGCAGCGAGGGTTTTAGACATACGATTCAAAACAGTTTGCATAATCATAGTGCACTCCACCTTAAACAAAATTTAATCCCACACCAAATATCTGACCGTGATAAGTACTAAGCCCCAGATAAAGACTGAGCCCGACTATTAAGGCAACAAAATCCCAAAAAAAGCTAGGCGCTAAGTT
>JBLGBD010000175.1:0-3668 GCA_047617585.1 Pseudohongiellaceae bacterium
TTGATATTAGTACATCTATCATTGCAGCATCGTAAGCGACAAAGTTCATTGATTACCAATAAACTTTGCTGGACACGGACAGACCTAGTGCAGCGCCGCAAGCATTTCAGACACTTGGTTGGGCAGCTCATCGGTATCATAGGGTTTTGCAATTATTCGAACGTGGGTGTTTTCTAAAATTCTCTCTTTACTGGATTTTTCAGCATAGCCGGTG
The DNA here is from genome assembly GCA_047617585.1 of Pseudohongiellaceae bacterium. Classification (GTDB taxonomy): domain Bacteria; phylum Pseudomonadota; class Gammaproteobacteria; order Pseudomonadales; family Pseudohongiellaceae; genus UBA9145. Next base: position 215 of record JBLGBD010000175.1, read on the forward strand.
GCCAATAAAATTGGAATTTCTGGTCGGATGCGCAACATTTTCTCTGCCATTTCGATACCGCTCATCCCTCCGGGCATAATCACATCGCTGAATACGAACTGAATTTCTGGATGAGAATCGAATTGTTCGAGCCCTGAAAGTGCGTCAATGGCACTAAAGACTGAAAACCCCGCGGTTTCAAACATCTCTATGGCAATCGTTCGAACCTCGGTATCGTCTTCAACCACCAAAATTATACCTTCGTGCGAGCCGCCATGGATACTAGACGTGATGATCGGCGATTGAGTCTTGGGAGTTCTGTTGGTAACTGGGATGTATAGCTTGAAAGTAGTCCCCCGGTCCACTTCACTTTCTACTGTAATATTGCCGCCAGACTGCCGAATGAATCCGTAAACAGTGCTCAGCCCCAAGCCAGTGCCTTGGTTTTGATCTTTGGTAGTAAAAAATGGCTCGAATATCTTTTCTCTAATTACCCCTGGGATGCCGCTGCCGGAGTCAGTGAAACTCAATTCGACATATTGCTCGCTTACCTGAGTGGGTAGGGTTTCGCTTAGTAAATGTGCATCGATCACTTTGATGTTGATAGAGACGCCGCCGCCTTGGGGCATTGCATCTTTGGAATTACCACAAAGATTCAGCAGCGCATTTTGTAATTGAGTTTTGTCAATAAACACTAAAGCGTCTTCGGCCGAGCTTGCAAGGTGCAGTGTGACATCGTCTCCCAACAACCGATCCATGAACTCCACTAGATCAAGCACCAATTCACTGATATTAACAGTCTCTGCAGCTATAGGATTCTCTCGTGAAAAACTCAGTAATCGAGAGTTTAAGTCAGCGCCATTCTTTGCGGCCTGCATGACTTTTTCAGCCAGGGCGCTGGCTTTCTCATCATTTTTGAGGCGCTTTTTAAGAAACTGCAGGTTCCCCATAATGACTGTGAGCAGATTATTGAAATCGTGAGCCACGCCTCCTGTCAACCTACCCATAGCCTCCATTTTCTGTGACTGTAGCAGCATTGCTTCCATTTCTTTTTGATTAGATACATCTACAAAGCTAACAACCGAGCCAACTGCTTCGCCAGATTTTAGAATGGGAGTACATGAAAACCGCACCGGTAGTTCAACCCCATTCTTAACTATTATAAAGCCCTCCATGTTGAGTGCGGCGATACCCTTTTGGAAACACCGCGTTATCGCGACATAGGCATCAGCGTTAGCTGAAGTTTGAGCACTAGAAGAGCCAATAAGTCTTAGGGCGCTTTGGCCAATTAAATCGTTTTCATCCATATTCAACATTTTTAATGCGGAAGAATTGATAAAGGTTACATCGCCACGGTTACTGACGCCGAATATGCCTTCGCCGACAGCATCCAACAGCAAGAGTCTTTCTTCTGCTGCATTTTTGAGTTGCTCATCGGCTAGCTTGGTTTGCTTCTCCAGAGCTTGAGCTCTGAGTTTTTGTTTTTCGAGTTCGGCTTCTTTTGTTTGCAGTCGCTTAGCTTCCAATAATAAATCATTCTTTAACGCAGCATTCTTGGTTTGAAGATCGATAGTTCGGTTAAAGTCATGGCAGATTCTTATAGCGATGGGAACAATAAATCCCAAATACAATACCCAAGCACTCATCAGAATTAGATTGTCTTCAGTTCTATTGACTAAATTATAGCTAAGAAAGATCAGAGTAACAGGCGCCGCGAAACCAAGAAAAACCTCCTTGATGACCGACATGGTGGCTGCAGCCCCAGCAAGCATACCGGCTAGCCACAAAGCGACTGCGGCGAGCTGAAGAAAGCTCGGGTCGCCTGGCAGCAGAGTCCAAGCGAATCCCCAGATTAAGCCGGACCAAAAGGCGCCGCTTACTAAAAAAAACCAATTTCGTTTTAAGCTAGACTCGCTGAGCAGCTCGAGCTTCTGCCGTTTTGCGAGGACTGTTCGAATACCTGTGCTGGCTAAAAGCGTGCCATACCAAATGTAACCGGCGTACGTATTAGAACTAGTGATCAGTAGCAGGAATAAAAAGCCGCCAGCTATAGCGTCCGCGAGGTAGATTAGGTTCAGCTGGCCAAACAGCAGCTTTACTTGCTCGCAACGGAAAGCGAGCTTGGCATCATATTCAAGTGTTCCATTTGTGGTTGCTGTATTTTCTGCCTTAGAGTCTGGCACGGATTAATCCTATTGTTATTGTTTAGTTGGCAGTGCTGTCACTTTTTTGTAGGAGTAATCCTTACACTGCATTGGTCACATCGCTATGGGTATTCTATAAAAAGCTAGTGTTTGCCTGAGATAGCAACACAAACATAGCAACTTATGTAAAAAAGCGGTGCAGATAAAGCTAAAATTTGGCACTATCTAACCTAAATGTTGAATTGTCTTTCAGTTGCCATTATAAGTGTTGGCAATCCTCAATCCTAGGTTTGACCAAGATATGAGTAACGACGGAAATAACATCACTATTCTTATTGTGGAAGACGATAATGCGGTTCGTGACCTTGCGGTAGAGATGTTTACCAGCGAGGGGTTTGCCGTTTTGGAAGCGCTTGATGCAAAGAGTGCTCTGGAATTGTTTGAACAACACCCAGAGATCGATTTAGTGTTTAGTGATTTGATTCTTCCAGGAGGCGTCACTGGGATTGAGCTTACTAAGAAAATTTTGGAGGAAAAGCCGGGTACTCCCGTCATTCTTGCTACAGGTTATCAAGACAAAGGGGCCGCAATTGCAGCTAATACCGGATCTATGGATAATATTTCCTATGTGCCAAAACCCTACGATATTGAAGCTATCCCTGAAATGGTTAGGGCAATGCTGGCCAATAGGGCAAACAGTGTGAACGTTTAAAGAGAGAGAATTAGTCCATGTCAGATTTTGAAAATGCGACAGTAGAGCGTTTGGCAAATATATATTTTAATGGCGGAGTCACCAGTCGCAATTTAGTTCTACCTACAGGTGAAAAAAAAACCCTTGGTATTATGCAGGTCGGTGAATACAGGTTCGACACAGCCGCCAAAGAGCTAATGGAAATTCAGGCCGGTGAAGTAGAAGTTCTTCTGCCGGGGGCCGCCCAGTGGAAAACCATTGCGGGAGGAGAGAGCTTCGAAGTGCCTGGGAACTCGGCTTTTGACATTAAAGTAAAAACAATCACCGATTATTGCTGCTCCTATTTAGACTAGCCTGCCGGGCTTGAAAATAATTTCCCTGCTATTTGACCAGATAAAAGACAATTGTCGCCATGCTAACCACAAGTGCGTAGGGCACTTGAGTCAGTACATGATCTATGTGGTCGCTTCCGGCGCCGAGAGATGATAATACTGTTGTGTCTGATACAGGGGAGGAGTGATCGCCAAAAATCCCACCACCAACCACGGCTGCAATAGCCTTATAGATGATTGGATTGGCCGCGACTCCGCTGGTAAAGCTATAGGCGATAGGTAGGACGAAGGGAATCATTAGCGCATAG
>JBLGBD010000176.1:0-3612 GCA_047617585.1 Pseudohongiellaceae bacterium
CTGAGCCCACATGGCTGGGGATGATTCAGCACGACATGATGTTATGGGATCACGGTGCTCCCCGAGCAGATGGCACCGTAAGCGGTGATCAGCGCCGTGAAGCAGACGTCAATATTGAGTTTCAGTCGAATTCCGAGTTAGCCGACGAATCAATGGAATTGGCGTTTATTTTCAAAGCCGCAGCCGATGAATTTAATACAGACTATCCGGCTACGGTTGGCCCTCACATGACCAACACCGACTCCACGCCCTTTATGAATACAGTGCCATCTATTAGCCTTAGAGAGAATGAGAGGGGTGCCCACACGGGTGGAGGCTGGAATCCTACATGGCACACAGTGCTGGACGTGTGGACGACTTTTTCAGACGACGACTTTAGGCTTGGTCTGAATGCGGCTCAAACAACGTTATCTGCTATTGCAAAACTTACCGGCACCTCAGTATCTCCCTAGTGATCAGCCGGTAATCTGATTGGGGTTGAAGGCGGTGACAAGAATGAAATACAGGTGATACAGCATCACTAGAAAGTGCGACCACATATTGGTTGTTACTGCAGGCACAATCGACACCACAATGAGGCTTAAGCCGATGACATTGAAGGCAGTGCCTAGAAGCACCAGGTCAGCGAGCTGGGCCATAAAAATAAACACGGTGAGGCCTAAGAAAATTGGCCCCCGGCGAGCAAGATAGTACTCGCGCAGGTCTTGGTTGTCGTCCGGGCCCACGTCGGGGGTGATGGCAAAAGAGACTAAAACAATGAATAGAGTTGGAATGATTAAGAACCAGACTTGGTAAATAGCATGGAACTGGATATTTCTATAGGGCCATATACCTACCCAATACTGAATCGCGTACAGCACCACAACAACCGACCAGCTCAAGTGAAGCCAGTCTATCTTGGGCACAATACGGGTTCGCAGCAAATGCCCCCAGCCGCCAAATATTTCCGTCAGTGCGATCGCGATTACTACCGAGGCGATAGCCATGAGAAACTCAAATAACGACATCGTGGATGCTTCCTTTATAGCGATGAAATCTAGAGTGGATCATGACGCAGTGAAAGTCAAAACTAGCACAGGCCTTTAAGCTTAGCTAAGAGCGGCTTTAAGAGCTAAGAGCGAGTCTAACTTTACTGCTGCTTCTGCTGGGGCTTCGCATACGCCGGCTGCATGCCTTGGTCTAGCGCACACAAGCCGCTCAATTGCCCCCAATGAGTTCTAAAGTCATTGACAGATTGTTGGCAGGCTCAGTTCAGGTCCGATGGTGAGCTTATTTGCATGTTTAGGCTCGGTTTTAAGCACAAAATAGCGCTTTTTTTAACACCCAGTACCTAGCAAACCTTTTTTGGACTTCGTTAGTGCTAACATCTATGCTTCTATTGTCTGACGCTGGTTTAGCGATTCGGGCAAATCGACGCTTTACTGGCTTCACTCACACCCACTCACTGTAGAATTTATGACTACTCCAAAACCTCTATACATCTCCTACGCCGGACCTTCTCTATTGGAAACACCGCTTCTTAATAAAGGTTCTGCTTTTACCAAGGCTGAGCGCCGAGCCTTTAACTTAATTGGATTATTGCCTCCTAGGTATGAGTCAATTGAAGAGCAGTTAGAGCGTGCATACCATCAGTTTAAGAGCTTTGACGAGCCAATTAACAAGCATATTTATTTGCGGGTTGTGCAAGACACTAACGAAACGCTTTTTTATCGGCTGCTAGGCGAGCATTTGGTAGAGATGCTGCCGATTATTTATACTCCAACCGTTGGCGATGCCTGCGAGCATTTTTCGGACATTTATCGCAGTGCGCGAGGAATTTTTGTGTCCTATGAAGAGCGCGATCTCATGGATGACATTCTGCGCAGCGTCACCAAAGATAGGGTTAAAGTGATAGTGGTGACTGATGGAGAAAGGGTTTTGGGTTTGGGAGACCAAGGCGTTGGTGGCATGGGCATAGCCATTGGTAAGCTGTCACTCTACACCGCCTGTGGTGGAATTAGCCCCGCCTATACCCTGCCGGTGATGCTAGATGTAGGAACTAATAACCCGAAGCTATTGGATGACCCAATGTATATGGGCGTTAGGCATCCACGAGTTGAAAAAGAAGAGTATGCAGCGTTTGTTGATCAATTTATCAATTCGGTCCATGCCCGCTGGCCCAACGCCTTAATTCAGTTCGAAGATTTTGCCCAACCGAATGCCATGCCAATTTTGCAGCGCCACCGCGACCGCGTGTGCTGTTTTAACGATGATATTCAAGGCACGGCGGCGGTCACTTTAGGTTCTTTGCTGGCTGCCTGTAAGCAAAAATCGGTTAGATTAATCGATCAGACGGTTGTCTTTGTCGGGGCCGGTTCCGCTGGCTGCGGCATCGCTGAAATGATTGTCAGCGCGATGGTGACCGAAGGTTTGAGTGACGTGCAGGCCAGGGCGCAAGTCTTCATGGTTGACCGCTACGGCTTGGTTCACACAGACATGGAATTGCTGATGGACTTTCAGGCAAAGCTGGCGCAGCCATTAGAGGCTTTTGCACATTGGGTGCTCCCCTCATCAGAAGGCAATCCAACCTTATCTGACGTCATTGCCAATGTGAAGCCGGGCATTCTTATCGGTGTGTCAGGCAAGCCCGGCCTGTTTACTGAAACAGTGGTTAAAGGCATGCATAAGCACAATTCTAGGCCAATTATTTTTCCGTTGAGTAATCCGTCGCGGCATGTGGAGGCGATGCCAGAAGATGTCATTAAATGGACTAACGGGGAAGCCATAGTTGCGACCGGCAGTCCGTTCGGCACAGTTGAATATCAAGGTAAGGATTATGTAATTTCCCAGTGTAACAACAGCTACATCTTTCCCGGTATCGGTCTTGGCGTGGTAGCTGTTGGTGCCACCCGTGTCAGCGATGAAATGCTCATGACAGCGAGTATGACGTTGGCAGATCTCTCCCCCGTTAGCGCCGACTCCGGCCACGGAATTCTGCCGCCGCTAACTGAGTTATCAAGTTTGAGTAGACAGATTGCGTTTGCCGTGGCAAAAACCGCAATGGACCAAGGTTTGGCAAGGCTGATTGAAGATGGCGAGCTACTTGCAGCCATTGAGCGGAATTTTTGGACTCCTCGCTACAGAGAGTATCGACGCATAGCAACTCGGGCGCGCTAGCCGATGAGCTGCCGCGGCAGTTCCAACGCCGCAAATTAGATTCTAAGGATTGGATAAGAATGAGCGATTTTGTAGTAAACAGAAAAGACATAGCACAAACCAGATTGATTGAGTCTGATATTCCCTTGTTAGGGTCGGGTCAAGCGCTGTTAGCAGTGGAGCGATTTGCTCTAACGGCGAACAACATCACTTATGGTGTCGCTGGCGACTTTATTGGCTACTGGAAATTTTTTCCTACTATCTCCGGTTGGGGAAAGATTCCTGTGTGGGGTATAGCAACTGTAGTTAAATCTAACGCGGCAGGGTTAGTAGTGGGGGATCGATTTTATGGCTATTTTCCCATGTCGAACGAGCTTGTCGTTAGTCCTCAGAGAATTTCTCCCCGTGGATTTACCGACGGCGCTGCACACCGTGCTGATCTGCCGGTAGTTTACAATCAATACTCAAGAGTGACCC
>JBLGBD010000177.1:0-3395 GCA_047617585.1 Pseudohongiellaceae bacterium
GAACATCTTCCGCGCTGGAGAATGCTTTGAGCAAGCCAGGGTCTTGAGACAGATGGGCCATGATACGCAGTTCAACTTGAGAGTAATCTGCCGCCACTAGTTTGTTGCCGGCGTCGGCAATAAACGCTTGCCGAACTCGGCGCCCTTCGGCGGTTCGAATAGGGATATTTTGCAGATTAGGGTCGGTTGAAGAAAGCCGCCCAGTTGCTGCCACAGCCTGCTGAAAAGAGGAGTGGATACGCCCGGTGCCTTGATTAACTTGTTCCGGCAGCCGATCGGTGTAGGTAGACTTTAATTTGCTTAAGGTGCGGTGCTGCAGTAAAAATCGCGGCACTTCGTATTTTTCGGCGAGCTCTTGCAGCACCGGCTCGGCGGTTGAAGGCTGCCCTGTTTTGGTTTTTTTGGTGACCGGTATTTCTAGCTTTTCGTAAAGAATGCTCTGCAGCTGTTTGGGTGAGCCCAGGTTAAACTCTTCACCGGCAAGGGCGTAAACATCTGACTCAATCTTGACTAATTGTTCCCCAAGCTGGGCGCTTTGTTTTTGCAAAATCTCGCTGTTTAGCTTTATGCCATTGCGCTCCATACGCTGCAACACTTCCACCAGAGGTTGCTCGTAGTATCGGTACAGCCCAGCAAGCTGCCCCTCGGCCTTGAGGGCACGGTTTAGATGAATAGACAGCCGCATAATGAAATCAACTTTTTCATTGGCGAAATTGCTGAACTCGGTAATCGGCAACTGAGAGGGGGTAATTTTAGCTTTGCCCTTGCCCAGTAGTAGGCGGTAGTCGCTTAGTTTGAGGCTTAAGTAATATGCCGCAATTTCTTCTAGGCTGTGTTTGCTAGCTACCGAATTGGCCACATAAGACTGCAGCAAAACATCACTAACTATGGCCTCCAAATTTATTCCGTAATTGGCCAGCACATGCTTGCAGTGCTTTAGATCGTAACCAATCTTGGCAACCTCTATACTTTCCAATAATGGTTTCAATGCATTCACAGCGGTGTCGACATCTAGCTGAGTATCCGCCAGATCCATGGCATGGCCGACAGGAATATAGTACGCCTTACCGATTTCAGTGCAGATCGCGATGCCGAATATTTTGCTGTCAAGAAAATGAGCAGCCGTGGTTTCTAGGCTAATACAAAACGACTTTAAAGCGCCTAAGGATTTAACTAGCTCGGCAAGCTCTGACTCATGGCTAATCACCTTATAGTCCAAAAGCGCAGGCACCAAATTAAGTTCCTGCTGGGTTTCGCCGCCGGACTCACTGTTAGGGACATCTGGCGCCTCAACAACAACACCGGCGTCTTCCAGCTCTTTAACCCAGGTTTTAAACTCTAGCTGGGTAAACAAAGAATGTAGCTGAGTTCTATCTTCCTCGGTTTGGTGGAGCTGGTCTATTTCTACATCCAACTCGACGTCCAGCTTTACAGTTGCAAGCTCGTAAGAAAGTCGCAGCTGATCAAAATTGTCCCGCAGCTTCTCCCCTACCTTACCGCCGATTGACGCGGCATTTTCAATAATACCCTCTGCCGTTCCAAAATCTTGCAGCCACTTAACTGCCGTTTTAGGGCCAACGCTTGGCACCCCGGGAATGTTGTCCGATTTATCGCCCATAAGAGCAAGCAGATCGATAATCTGATCCGGCTTCACACCAAACTTGGCAACAACTCCGTCATGGTCTAACACTTCGTTGGTCATGGTATTCATAAGCGTGGTGAACTCGTTCACCAGCTGTGCCAAGTCTTTATCGCCGGTGGAAATGAGGGTTTTTATTTTCTGCGCTGACGCCCGCTCGGCAAGGGTTCCAATGACGTCGTCCGCCTCTACGCCATCGATTATCAGAAGCGGCAAACCCATGGCTTTAACAATCTCATGGATAGGTTGAATTTGTGTCCGCAGCTCATCGGGCATAGGCGGGCGATGAGCTTTGTAGTCGGCGTAGACATCGTTTCTAAAGGTCTTACCCTTGGCATCAAACACAATGGCGATATTGCTGTCAGGGTATCCCTTAATCAACGCGCGAATCATGTTGATAACGCCTTTTACCGCGCCAGTGGGTTGGCCCTTGCTGTTGACCAATGGCGGTAGCGCATGGAATGCCCGAAATAGATACGATGAACCATCGACGAGAATAAGCTGTTTGGAGTTCTTCAATTTCTATCCTAATGATTGATTCGGCTAGTATGTATTACTAATCCTTAGTCTGCGGCGCTCAAACAGGCAGTGTATGAATCTGCGACAGATTCTAGTAACTCTATGTATGCCTGTGTGCTTAACGGTATGTTGTAGCCTAACAGATCGACTTCGACAATTTTCATCTCAACGCCTCGCGTAAAGGTGTTAGCAAGGTCTGCATTGGCATCAGCCTCGCTAATCAAACACTTAGGCTGTGTTGCTTCGATTTTTTTTCTAACAGCAACGATTTGATTGATGCTGGGGCTCACCTCAGGATCCAATACAAGGGGCAGCAAGTGCTGCAGGCCTTGTTCCTGCTCAAAGTACTGAAAACCATTGTGATAGACCAGGTAAGCCGTGCTCTTATAGGCAATCAATCTAGCCTGAATAGCCTTATTGCTAACGTCTAAACTGGCTTTGAACTGCTGAAGATTTGCAGCGAAGGCCGTTGCATTGGTCGGATCAATCACTGCGAGCTGGGCCGCCAGCTCGCTGGCGATCACTTTGGCGTTGTGCGAACTTAGCCAAACGTGGCCGTCTTTACCTGAGGACTCAGCCAAATACAGCAGTTTTAAGTCTGCCAGATCGAAGGCGGTGAGCAGCGGCCGGCCTTTTACCAGCCGCTCCATGTTTTCACTTATATGCACTTCAAACTCAGGCCCCACCCACAGCACGATATCCGCCCGATTTAACGCGCGCCGGTTGCTGGGGGTAAAATTAAAATGATGGGGAGATGCGTTTCTGCCAATTAAAGAATCTGTTGAACCTAATTCTCCTATAACCGCTTTAGCAATAAACTCCAGCGGCCGAATAGTAGTAACAACATTTACATCCGCGAGCGCAGGCACGCTCACTGCGAAAATCAGCGTAAGCAAGACGGTTTTTAGGGCATTAGTTAATTGCATCAGAAGACGGGCTTAGCAAGTTTGACAACAGTGCTATCATATAACATTGTTCGCCCACCAACTAAGCATACTCAATAAGTATGTACTCGGATTTTTCATGTCAGTAGTCACGGCCCACTCCTCAAGCCTTATTTCAGCTAGGAATGTAGTAAAGCATTTTGGCGACCGCGCTGTGCTTCAGAATATTTCCATCGACGTTGAACAAGGCAAAATAGTGACCCTGATCGGGCCTAATGGAGCTGGCAAAACAACTCTGGTACGTATTCTACTTGGACTGACTTCGGCAGACCAAGGCCACATAGAGCGCAGAA
>JBLGBD010000178.1:0-3205 GCA_047617585.1 Pseudohongiellaceae bacterium
CCATTCTTGCGCCCAATGTATTAGATGCGACCAAGTGCATTTCCTATCTCACCATTGAGCTGCGCACCGCTATTCCGGTTGAGTTTCGATCAGCAATGGGCAACAGAGTTTTTGGCTGCGATGACTGCCAGCTAGTATGTCCTTGGAATAAGTTTACTCGGGTCAGCAATGAAGATGATTTTGCTCCTAGGCATAGTTTCGATAACGCTGCTTTGACCGATCTATTTGGGTGGAGCGAGACCGAGTTTTTGGCTAAAACCGCTGGCTCAGCGATACGGCGTATCGGTTACGAATGTTGGCTGAGAAATATTGCCATTGGGCTAGGCAATGCTGACTCTTCCCCCGGCGTCATTGCAGCGCTGGAAAACCGGCGACAGCACGCTTCCGCCATGGTCAGAGAACATGTTGCATGGGCGCTACAGCAACATAGTCAGTGATCAATCGGGTTAGAGTAACTTGAGATCTCTGGGGTATAAGATTTATCGCCGCGGCTGATGCCACAGGTGAAGCTAAAGTTGGCTGGAAGTTAGGCTCAACTGCTTCCAGCCCTTGCCTTCAAATGAGCTATTGTTACGCTCAAGTCTTGTTGGATCCATACAACACTCGATCAACACTCGATAGCTAGTAAGTTTGTACCTTAAATGTAGTGGCAAGCAAGTTGCTCTGACCCCTTTGATCTTTGTCGGTGCAATTACTTCGGTACCTTGTCCTTCCGCTAAGCTAAAGAGCAATAAAGTGCTCTCTGTAGTACTTAAGTTCCTCCACGGAGTCTTTAACATCATCCATAGCCTGATGAGTGCCCTGCTTGGTGAGGCCGGCGAGTATCTGTGGTTTCCAGCGCCTAGCCAGTTCTTTCAATGTGCTGACGTCTAAATTTCGGTAGTGAAAATAGGCTTCTAGCTCTGGCATGTAACGCGCCATAAAGCGGCGGTCTTGGCAGATGCTGTTGCCACACATCGGTGAGGCGTTTTTGTCGCTAAATTGATTGAGAAAATTGATTGTCGCGTCGGTCGCGGCCTGTTCATCTATAGTGCTCGCTTTTACACGCTCAATGAGTCCAGAATTTCCATGAGTCCGCTGATTCCACTCATCCATCTTGGCCAGAGCCGTGTCAGATTGATGAATAGCAAGGACTGGGCCTTCACCCAAGATGTTCAAATTGGCATCAGTGACTAGTGTAGCAATTTCGATAATGCGATCTTCTTCTGGCACTAACCCTGTCATTTCTAAGTCGAGCCATATGAGATTAGTGCTTTTATCCATGATAATCCGTTCCTTTGGTGGCGATAGACGCACTCGGTTAGCTTATTGTCAGTGTAACAAAGCTACTGGATGGGGAATATGCGATAATCCAACCAATTGAATACAACCCGACCCCGCGCTTAAGTTTTATGGCAAGTAGAAAGCTAACTAAGCAACAACAATCTCGCATCTCGGCCAAGCAATCCAACGACTTGGTTGAGAGCGGCGAATTAGAAGGGCTCGAGCAGGCCACCCTCGGCTTGGTGATTAGCCATTTCGGCCAGCAGTTAGAAATCGAACCGCTGTCTATACTAGACAGCCAAAGTGGGTATTGCCCTACTGTTCGCTGCTTTCAGCGCTCCAATTTACCCCAACTGGTTACCGGTGACCGAGTTCGATTCAGTCAGAACGATGACGAAACAGGTGTTGTCTTAGCCGTTGAACCTCGCCGCAACGAATTTCTCAGACCTGGGTTTAAAGGCAAATTGAAGCCCGTAGCCGCCAATATTGATAAGGTGATTCTTGTAGTTGCCGTTCTGCCCGAGCCATTTACCAACCTCATTGATCGCTACCTCACCGCCATCGAGTCCCTAAATCTCAACGTGCTCATCGTCTTCAATAAGACCGATCTAATTGTCGACGAGAATCGACAGCATATTGACAATATGATGGCTATCTACACCAAGGCTGGCTATGACGTCATTCGTGTCTCGGCTACCGACGGCGCCGGTATCGATCAGTTGGAAAACGCCTTGGCCGGGCAAACCACGGTCCTTGTTGGTCAGTCTGGCGTCGGTAAGTCGTCCCTAGTCAACAGGCTTGGGGGAAATATGATAGCTGATGTGGGCGGGCTCTCGATTGGTAAAGAGAAGGGCACTCACACCACTACAACGGCGCGGCTGTTTCATTTGAATCGATTTGACGTGATTGATTCGCCCGGCATACGAGAGTTTAACTTAGGCCACATCTCAAACGAGCAGCTTATCCAAGGCTATCCGGAGCTGTATATGCATGCCCAACATTGCAAGTTTCGCGATTGCAGTCATCGCAGCGAACCCGAGTGCGCGCTGCAGGCGGCGCTAAGTGACGGCCTTATCTCAGCAGAGCGGCTGAGCAATTATTTTCAAATTTTGGCCTCTCAGGCAGAATAATTTTTAGTAGGGCGCAGCGGCCTGACTGCAAAAGACCGTTATTACCTCTTTATATGGATCAACTTTAAGTGTCGTCTTTGTTTATACTTTTTCAATACCTAGTGCCGCAGCATTTGCTTTCACGACTGGTGGGTTTCTTCGCTAGCAGCAGATTTTTCAGCCGGCCGTTTATTTACTTTTTCCGTCGCCGCTATGGCATCGACCTTAGTGAGGCCGAAGTAGAAGATCCAAAGCAGTATCCGACCTTCAATGCTTTCTTCACTCGAGCGCTTAAAGTCGGCGCTAGAGAATTGCCCAAACAAAGAAACTGTATTGTCTCTCCTGCCGATGGGGAAATAAGCCAGATAGGAGAAATTAGCAAAGACCGTATTTTTCAAGCCAAAGGCCAAGATTACTCAGTCGGCAAACTACTCGCCTGCAGCGAGGATCAAGCAGCCAGTTTTATTGATGGTTATTTTGCTACGGTGTATCTGTCTCCCAAAGACTATCACCGCGTGCATATGCCACTGGCTGGTATGTTAACCAAAACCACCTATGTGCCAGGCAAACTATTCTCAGTAAATCAAAAAACAGCTAAATCTGTGCCAGAACTTTTCGCTGTTAACGAAAGACTCGTGTGCTGGTTCGATACTGAAGCGGGTCAGATGGCACTTGTTTTAGTAGGTGCGATGATTGTGGCTGGTATAGAGACAGTGTGGTCAGGTCATGTCTGCCCGGTGAAAGGCAGCCCAAAGATTACCACCACCCTATTCCGCAAAGATCAGGTGGCGCTGGCAACAGGCGGCGAGATGGGCCGATTCAAACTTGGGTCC